>WRJW01000221.1 GCA_009778375.1 Bacteroidota bacterium | reverse complement strand
TTGTATGCGGTGGCCAAACCCAAAAGCAACTTCAGTGGCTGGAATCGGTCGGGCTTGAGCATTGCCTTTAAAATCAGCGTTCCTCAAGAGGTAAACACCCATTTGCGCACCAGCGGAGGGAGTATTCGAATCAATAATTTGTCCGGATCTCAGGATTTTGCCACCAGTGGAGGCTCCTTGACGGTGGAACAGGTATCGGGCAAGATAGTGGGGCGGACTTCGGGAGGAAGTATTCGCCTCAAGGCTTCGGGAGATATTATTGACGTAAAGACGAGCGGCGGAAGCATCACCGCAGAGGATTGCAACGGAACCATCAACCTGATGACTTCGGGCGGCAGCCTTAAAATGAGCAATCTTAGTGGGACTATTCAGGCAACCACGAGCGGGGGCAGCATTTCGGCGAGCAGCCTCAAGGGTACCCTAAAAACGGGGACCTCCGGTGGGAGCGTACGGTTAGAGGGTATTTCCGGAAATGTAGAAGCGAGTACTTCCGGAGGCAGCATGACCGTTTGGATGGAGTCGGTACGCGACTACGTGAAGTTATCAAACAGCGGAAACCTAAGCCTTACCCTCCCTTCGGGAATGGGTTATAATCTGAAAGCAAGGGGCGAACGAGTCGAAACGTCCGGATTAAAAGATTTTAGCGGGAGTATCGAAACGCGAAACATTGAAGGCAAGGTGGGCAACGGCGGCCCCCAAATAGAAGTAAGGTCTTCTAATAGGGTCACGCTAAGGTTTGAATAAGACACACCACATAAACGGCAACCCCTTCTTCGCGGCCCACAAAACCTAAGGATTCGGTGGTGGTGGCTTTTACCGATACTGCCTCTTCGGGAATAGCCAGGATTTGGGCTAAAACAGCCCGCATCTGAGGAATAAACGGCGCAATCTTTGGCGTTTGAAGAGCGACCACCGCATCAATATTTACCGGTTCAAAGCCTCGGGCCTTAAGCAGGGCGACGGTGTGGGAGAGGAGGATTTTGCTGTCGATACCCTTGTATTCGGGCGAGGAGTCGGGAAAATACCGGCCAATATCGCCCAAGGAGGCGGCGCCCAAAAGGGCGTCGCAAAGTGAGTGGATTAGTGCGTCTCCGTCTGAATGAGCCACAGCTCCCTTGTTGTGAGGAATTTGTACCCCTCCTAAGAACAAAGGACGTCCGGGCGTTAATGGGTGGACGTCGAAACCATTACCGATCCGAAGCGACACCTTAATCGATTTTGATGACTGCATACTTTGTCTGTTCCCAAAAGGAGTTGGGATTAACTATGTGCAGTGTCAGTAAACCGTTATCGTCGGAGTCGAGGGAATAGGTTCCTGTAGGATGGATGGATAATACTTTTGCTTTTTTTGCCTCTAAGGGAATATCAAAGATACGGCGGATATCAATCTGTCGGAAGGCGCTTTTTTCGGCCTGGTAGGAGACTTTGGCAGCCCTGAAAAGTCCTCCTTTAGAGAGAACCTGAGCGGCAATCAGTTCCGATTTGTTCCCGATAATATAATAGCCGCTATACATTTGCCTGTCTAACTCGCTGATTTTGTTCAACTGTTGTACGTTTGACTGTTCTAATTGGATCAGGTCGTTTTTAAGCATGGCAATGCTCTGATCCATCGAGATAATCTGTTCGGTTTTAATCACCAGCAGTCTATCTTTTTCGTCTAATTGGCGACTCAAATCCTCTATGAGGCGCGTCTTGCTCTCCAATTCGGCCGTAATGCTTTGCAGCCGCTTTTGAAATTGCGCAGACTGATATTTTTTATCTTGTTCCAATTTAGTAATCTGGGCTTTGTATGCTGCCATGGTGGCGGCAATATATTGGATGTCGCTTTTCATCTGTTCCCGTACCGAAGCGGAGATTTCTCCGCCCTGAACCGATTGTAACTTTAACAGATTTTCGGTTTCTCGAATCGATTTAAGCCCCTGTTCAATCTCGTTCAGGGTGGCAAAAGCCTCATCCAATTCGGCGTCCTTTGCTGTAGTCGCAACCTGTATAGAATCTAATTGGGCCTGCAGTCGCTTGTATTTTCCCGTTTGTTCGACACATCCTGTTGATACCAGCAACAGAAACCCAATAATACAAAATAAAGATGTATGTTTCATAATACGTAATTAAAAAAGTGCTACAAAGGTAGAGATTTTTCTTTAGAATATTTGTACACGATCTCCACTTGGTTTTTATTGACTGTTTTGTAACCATAGTCGTAGCAAAAGTTGATGTAACCTCTTTTTCCCTCTATGGATTCAATATGGGTACAGTAGCCAAAGAGAAAACCCTCCTCAAGCAGTTTATGAATAAAAATGGACTGAAGGCCTCTGTTGTAGCAAATAGATAGAATTTTTCGGTTTTTTTTTAAGATTTTGTTGATTTTGTAAACAAAAGCATCCTGTTCGCGGTGTTTTTGGTTGTGAAACCCGCTTCGGCAGGCGTCGTCGCAAAACCGCTTATCTACTCTTCCCGCAAGAGGTGCTCCGCAAGCTAAACAGTGCATAATTTTATAGTTTTCTGCAAAAATAATTCGATTTTTGGGAGTCCGGTCGGCTTTTGGCGCACCTTAGAGCCGTGTATAAACAGATTTATACGATTTTAAATATTTCATTTACGAATCATCTGAAAAACAAGCAGCTACTTTGCATGTCAAAAATTTTAAAAACCAATAAATCTTTCACATCATGGAAAAAACAGTAAATCGGGTCGAAATTACGGGTACGGTGGGCGTCGACCCCAAAATTACCACCTTTGAAGATGGCCGTCAGGTATTGAGGATGGCCGTAGCTACCGAAGAGGGGTATAAAGAGCGAAGCGGGGAGTGGAAATACGAGACTACCTGGCATAATGTTGTAGCATGGAGCGGCAAAGAAATGCCGGAATTTTCTGAAATAAAAAAAGGAAAACGGGTAGCCGTACAGGGTAAAATTAAGAACAAAAGTTATGAAGGCAGGGACGGACAAACCAAGTATGCCTACGAGGTGCTTGCCTTTTCCTTAAAACCATTGAACGGAGAAGCATCTGACTAAGCCAAAAATCGCTACCTTTGCAAGCTAAAGTGTAGCGTTATGCAACCGATTTATCTTTTTAATACTTTATCGAGAAAAAAGGAATTATTTATCCCCTTGCATCCGCCCATGGTGGGGATGTATGTATGCGGTCCCACCGTATACGGCGACCCCCACTTGGGACATGCCCGGTCTGCCATCACTTTTGATCTGCTCTTCCGGCTTTTGCGTTATTGGGGTTTTAAAGTGCGTTATGTGCGGAATATTACCGATGTAGGGCATTTAGAAAGCGATGCGGACGAGGGGGCGGATAAGGTAGGTAAAAGAGCCAAACTCGAACAATTGGAGCCTATGGAAGTGGTACAGTATTATACCAATCGTTACCACGATTTTATGCGCTTATTGCAAGTATTGCCACCCAGTATTGAGCCCCATGCCTCCGGGCACATCATAGAACAAATCGAATTGATAAAAGAGATTTTGGAAAAGGGCTTTGGCTACCAGGTAAACGGATCGGTCTATTTTGATGTAGAAAAGTACCACCAATACCATCGCTACGGAAGATTATCGGGACGCATTTTAGACGATTTGAGGGCGAATACAAGAGCCCTGGAGGGGCAGAGCGACAAACGCAATCCTTTTGATTTTGCCCTGTGGAAAAAGGGCGCTCCCGACCATGCGATGCACTGGCCTTCGCCCTGGAGCGAGGGATTTCCTGGTTGGCATTTGGAGTGTTCTGCTATGAGTATCAAATATTTGGGAGAAACATTTGATATTCACGGAGGAGGAATGGATTTGCTTTTTCCCCACCACGAATGTGAGATTGCCCAAAGCATAGCGGCCAAAGGGCACGAGACGGTGCGTTATTGGCTACATAACAATATGATTACCAACAATGGCCAAAAAATGGGCAAATCCTTGGATAATTTTATCACCTTAGAAGAGTTGTTTGCAGGCAACCATCGTTTACTGGCGCAGGCCTATAGCCCTATGAGTGTACGGTTCTTTATTTTGCAGGCCCATTACCGCAGCACCCTTGATTTTAGCAACGATGCCCTGCAGGCAGCCGAAAAAGGATTGAAAAGAGTTCAGGCAGCAGCCAAATCGGCGCGGGCCTTGGTTGTCGATGCTGACGCGCCTCCCTCTCAGGAGCTGATCCAATGGGAGCAAAACGTACTGGATGCCCTGAGCGATGACCTGAATACTCCCGTGGCTTTGGCCCACCTTTTTGAGGTGGTGCGTTGGGTAAATACCCAAACCGATAAAAAGGCAGCTATTCATTCTCAAGACCAAAACCGTTTGGCAATATTGTTGGAAAAGATTCCTGCCGACGTTTTGGGTCTCTCCTCCGAAGAGCAGGAAGATTCAGGTTCCCATCTCATAGACGGCCTCATGGAAATGATTTTAGAAGCCCGCAATCAAGCCAAAGTCCGTAAAGATTATGCCGCCAGCGATGCAATACGCGATCGACTGACGGCATTGGGGGTTAAAATCAAAGACACCAAAGAGGGAGCGAGCTGGGAGCGGGGGTAATGGCTCCGTCTAATTGGTTAAGGCGTCTACATAACCTTGATTGATGATGCAGTTTTTGAATTTACAATTTTCAAGGTAATCGTTGAGCGCTTTTCTGGTGGTATTCATGTCGGGACGTATTTCCCGAATGGTTTGGTAATTATCTCTTGGATGATTGGCAAATTCGGCCACAATGTCCCAATTTTCGGGAACGGGGACCTGAACAAAAGAGCGCGAATTTCCCAATTTCTTATAAGGCCAGAACGTCCAGCCAATGTTGTTTTCTTCCAGAGTCTTACGCATGGACGCTACCCATTCGTCGCTGTTTTCGCCTATTTCGCCCATATACATGGGTAGGCCGGTTTTATCACGAAAATTGATCAGATCCCTAATACCGTCTGCAACAGGAGGATTGCCGTAACGGTGACAGGTAAACATGAGGTTGTTGTCGTAACTCCAATCGGTAAATATTCCTTCAAAGGTGCCGTTCCATTGAGCGCCGGCTAAAAGCATAATATGGTTTTTATCCTTTTCCCGAATGGCGGCCACCGTGCGTTTGAAGAGGGGTTCGAGGGCAGTGTTTAAAATAGCCTTATTGTCAAAATAATGGGCAATAGGTTCATTCATAAGATCGTAGCCTAATATGACCGGTTCGTTGGCATAATGTGCAGCAATACGTATCCAAATATCTATAAAGAGTTGTTGGGCGGCTTCGCTTTCAAAGAGCCAGGGATAGCCGTAACTGTCGTCAATATTGTCTCCGGTTTGACCCGAAGGGGCGTCGTGCATATCGAGAATGAGGTAGAGGCCAAATTCTCGACACCAGTTGACTACGTCGTCGATACGTGCGAAACCGTCTTGCCGGGACGATAGTCCTAAATAGTCTTCATCTGTAAAGAGCTTATAATGAAAAGGTAGCCTTATGGTGTTGATACCGGTGGAGGCTAAATATTCAATGTCGTCCCGGGTGATATAATTATCTTTGAATTGTCTCCAAAATTCGCGAACAAAATCGGGCCCCACCATCTCGCAAAAGGCTTGGTTGAGGCGGTAGGCAGAATTGGTGTTTCGAATCAGAAAGAGATAACCTTCAGGATTTAACCAATGCCCCAGGTTGGTGCCTCTAATAAAGAAAATTTCGCCGGAAGGGAGTACTAAGTCCATGCCTTGTACACGGATAAATTCGTTGGTTTTGGAGGGTACAGTACAGGCCGCTATTCCTGCCCATAACAGAAGAAAAAAATATTTTCGCATAGTGATTAGATTATTTGTAAGAAAATAAATGTGTCAAAGAGGTGTTACCTATTCTCAGCATAAAGGTTCCGGGTTCCGTTATCCATTGGTTCTTAAGATTTACAAATGCTAAATCCGACGCATCAATAACGAAGGTAACGGTTTTTGTCTCTCCCGGTTGCAGCATAATTTTTTCGAAACGACGTAAGCGTTTTACGTCAGGAGTCATAGATGCTACCAAGTCAGAGGTATAGAGTTGAACAACTTCTTTGCCCGGCAGATTCCCGGTGTTGGTAACGTCTACTTTGATTTCCAAGGGTTCGTTGCCGGAAATTTCGGTCGTACTTACACAAAGATTGGTATAGGCAAAATCGGTAAAGCTTAAGCCGAAGCCAAAGTGGAACTCAGGCGTAAAATCGCCTTCGTAATTATACATACCTGCTGAATTTGCCTGCTCTTCAGCGGGTTTGTGCAGGTAAGTTACCAACGAGTTAACAGCGCTTGGATAGGTGATAGGGAGTTTGCCCGAAGGATTCACTTCGCCAAAGATAATGGCGGCCAAAGCGTCTCCTCCGTAGTTTCCGGGCCAGTACGCCATCAGAATGGCCTGCATGTCGGAGGCGATTTCGCGGATAATGCGGGGACGCCCCTCGGCCAGCACCAAAATTATTGGTTTGCCTGTTTTTAATAAATCTTTGGCATATTGCAATTGGAGTTTACTCAAGGTCAAATCGACTAAATCGCCCGGTTTTTCGGCATACGAATTCTCTCCCAGACATAATACAATATACTCTGCGCGACGCGCAGCCGCCAGCGCTTCGTCGTACCGTTCTTTGTACTCGACGCGGTAATCCATCTCCTGACCGTAACGTACCCCCGGGATCCAGGTGGCGTTTTGGCCGATTTTGTCCTGTATGGCTTCAAAAATGGTGTTATAGTCACCCGCAAACTCGTCGGCTAACTGACCCTGCCACGAATAGCTCCAGCAACCGTTGAGGGGGCGCATGGAGTGGGCGGCCGGACCTGTTACGAATACTTTTGCATTTTTACGGAGGGGGAGGATTCCGTTGGTGTTCTTTAAGAGGGTAATGGCTTCGGCGGCCGTTTCGTATGCTTTTTGTCCATGTTCGTCACTCCCGAATTTGGGATAATCGGCAACGTTGACCGTTGGTTGTTCAAAAAGGTTCAGTTGGAATTTTAGGGTAAGAATATGGCGCACGGCATCATCAATACGGCTCATTTTTACGGCCCCCTCTTTAACAAGGGCGATCAAATCGTTGCAAAAAGGTTCGTAGTTGTAGGCGATCATCGACATATCGATGCCTGCATTGACGGCTAATTTTATCGCCTCTTTGTTGTCTTTGGCAACCTTGTCGCGGTTGACGAGGTTTTCTATATCGCCCCAATCGGACACAATCAGGCCGGTAAAGCCCAACTCTTCCCGCAGCAACTTAGTGAGGATGTCGTAACTGATGTGGACAGGGATTCCGTTGATGATTCCCGAATTGACCATCAGGGAGTGCGCTCCGGCCTCGAGGGCGGCCTTAAAGGGGGGCAGGTGGTATTCGCGTAGAACATGGTCGGGAATATAGGCGGGGGTTCTGTCTTTTCCCGATACAGGTACGGCATAACCTAAGTAATGTTTTATGCAGGAGGCGACGTGGTAAGGATCTGAGATTTGGTTATTGGGCCCTTCATAACCCTTAACGATTTGTTCTCCCATCCGGCTGACTAAATAGGGGTCTTCGCCCATTCCTTCGCATAGTCGGGCATAGCGCGGGTCGGCCCCCAGATCCAAAACGGGGGAAAAATTCCAGGGAAGATTGCAGGCGCGCGTCTCGTAGGCTGTAATTTCGCCCATAGCGTATGCTAATTCCGGGTTCCAGGTGGCTGCTAAGGCTAATTCCTGCGGGAACATGGTGGCTCCGGCAGCGTAGGTGACTCCATGAACCGCATCAATGCCGTACAAAACGGGAATCTTCAGGCGAGTCTCTTGGGTAGCCATCGTTTGGATGTCGTTGAGGAGGGTTGCCCATACAGCCGGGGTGCGCGCCCGATTGTTGGCGGTATTGATGATGGATCCGACGTGATAATCTACCAAGGCGTTGCGCAATAACTCCATATCAATGGATACGGGCTCGTCGCTTACATAACGGTTGGGGCCTTTGGCCACCACATCAACGGTGATTTGGGCCATTTGTCCCACCTTTTCTTCGAGGGTCATTTGTTTGAGTAGCTCCTCCACCGGATCTCTTTGGGTGGTGCAGGCGGTTAATGCGAGGAGGCATAGCCCTCCCCAAATATGTTTTTTCATCATTCAGTAATCTTAGGTTGTTTTCATTTATTCAGGTGTTAATTTCCACCAATTCATAGAGATGCTTCCTCCGTACATGGTAAAGCGCAGGTGGTGCCGGCCGGCCGGCAGATCGAGTATTCCGTGATAGGCCAATCGGTGTGCAGGGCCTCCCGTTGCGGGGAGCAGCAAGGTTTTTAGTCCTCTGTTATTGAGCGTTACATAACATTGCGAAAAGGTCGATGCCCCATAGTCGAGCGTGAGCAAATAATGGGCATCCGCACCAATATCGACTTGGTATTCTACCCATTGAGGAGCAGAAAAATCGGAGATTTCGACCATTCCTCCACCGTTGGACAAGGGGCTCAATAGAAGCGTTGGATCGGTTTGGGAATAGTGCGCTGCCGGAACCACTTCGTTTACTTTGTACCAACACTCCTGATCCCAGGAAGAGAGGTTGAGGTAGAGCCTCCCCAAAGCGGTTACGCCGTCGGGGCTGCTCAGGGCATAATAGGGGTACCGATTGGGCAAGCCATCGTACATAAACCAGGCATAGCGCTCAATAAGGGGTTCCGATTCAAAGTAGTTAACGACTTGGCACATATAGCGGCGCTGCGCATCAACGGTCACAGCGGATCCTTCCCAGGCACAAAATTCGGTCATCCAAATCGGTTTGCCGTATTTGCGAAAACGCTCCACGTACCACCGCACTGCAGCGGGGATATTCATATAGCAGTGTATAGCAATGGCATCTACCTCCGAAAGGGGAATCAACGAAAAAAAATCATCCAACCAACGGATCGGATCGCCATAACCAATTAAAGTGCCGTAGTTCATGGCCGGAGCCACGATCTTTAGGTCTAACTCCCGAGCTACATCACGTAGATCGGGCCACAGTCGGGCAGCCTGATCCGGCGTCAAGTTGGCCTGATCGGTAAGGTTGGGTTCATTAAAGGTAAGAAGATAGGTACATTCGGGATGGGCGGATTTGTGGCTGCGCAGTTGGTCGGCTGACCAGGATCCGTTCCATGCCATAGGAACATAATCGAGGAAAGCGTTATCAGGGAGCATTTCGAGGGTGGAGGGATATTGAATTCCCCAGTTATAGAGCCAACTCACTCCTCTGTGGATAGCATCCGTGTCGGAGGCGTAGAGCAGCGTAAAACAGACGCCCCGTTTAACGCTCCGCGCCTGTTTGAACGTATAGTTAACGGCCTCTTCCGGAGCCTCCCCGAGCGGATCGATGGGAACAACCACAGGGACGTGGGGGCTTTTATGGCACGAACACAAGAGGGCTACCCATAAAGGCAGGTTTATATATATACCTATTTTCAATTAGTTACTATTTTTGATAAACGCGAACGTAATCTATTTCATAGGTGGCAGGCAGTTTTGTTTCGTCTACACCCTGGGCTCCCCCCCAATCTCCCCCCCAGGCGAGATTAAGTTTGAGGTAAAAAGGAGCGTCAAAGGGCCAGGTCTCTTTTCGACCGGTTTTATCGTTCAAAAAAGAGAAATAACGTACGCCATCGACCCATCCGTAGAGGTGGTCTTCGGTCCATTCTACGGCATAGATGTGGAAATCGGTTTCGGCGGTGGGTACAAACCTTTCGGCCGTTTTTTGGGTACCGATGGAGTGGTAGTACGCCTTACAGTGGATAGAGGAGGAGACCCAGTTTGGCCGGAAACCCACCTCTTCCATAATATCTATTTCACCGTCGTCGGGCCAACTTTGAAATTGTTGGGGAAGCATCCAAAAGGCAGGCCACGTTCCCTTTCCGGAGGGAAGTTTAAGACGCGCCTCAAAATAGCCGTAGCGCCAGCTCTCCCGCGTATTCATGCGGATCGAGATGACCTCAGAGGCTCGTTTTTTGGCTATAATCTTTAAGGTTCCCTTAGAGACTAAGGCGCACGTGTCGCCTCCGGTAGATCCGGAAATGTAATTTTGGAGTTCGTGGTTGCCCCAACCGCTCTTGCCCGTTTCGTACCACCATTTATTCGGGTCCGGCATTCGGGAGGAGGTCTCAAATTCGTCTTGCCAAACTAAGGTGTATCCCTCGGGAACGTAATCTGGAACAGGTGTCGGTTCCTGCAAGACGATACAATTTTTGTTCATCGATCCTGCCGTAAAGGTCAAGGTGGCGGTGCGTGGACTTCCTGTATAATTAACTGTGGATGTAATGGTTACAGATCCTCCTCCGGCAGTGCCGGACAGGGGGGTGCAGTCGCACCAATCGGCATCGGAAGAGACGCTCCAACGGGTATTGGCAGTAACGGCCACATTTTGGTTCGTTTCGTTGGGCTTGAAGGTACATGCTTCGGGACGAACAGAGAGGTAATCCTCGACAGCGGGAACGGGCGGCTCCTCCGTAGAAGGGTCGGAGGAACCGCATCCCAAAAATAAGATCAATGTCAGAAACAGGTAATAGGAGTTCTTCATCTAACAGTCTACTCTGCTCCTTTGGGTTTATAAACAAAGACCCAATCCTGACCCTCTGCCGTATCGTGTACCACGATCGCCATTGCCGTTTCGGAAAGATACATGATTTCATATACCTGAGTACCACAATAATAACCCATGAACGCATTACCCGAAAGGGTCAATACGGGATAAGGCGTTGCCGATTTATTCAGGGTATAAGTATATTCGCCTCCGTGGTAGGGGAAAGTCATGTCGTCGCCATCTATTTTGGTCGAATTAAATCCCGAAGGGCCTCCGTCGAATGCTTTTCGACCGTACCCTTCTCCCTCGGTGGTGATGATCAATTTGCGATCGGCGGTAAAGGTAAGCGTCCAGTCGTAGAGGGTCCATCCTACGTTGTCAAAAGATTTATCGCCCGATCCGGCGGCCCACCATCCCTGTCCGTACTCATTAAGCGGGCCTAAGCCCATAAACCCATTGATGGGACCGGCGTCAATGCCGGCTTTTGCTTCGGCCACAACGGTATTGTAGCCATCAATGACCCAGGTTTTGGATACTTCTCCGGTCAGGGGATCTGCAGGCGCATCGTTGATCAATTCGTAACACCATCCTTCCCAAACCGTAGAGACGAGTTTTATGCTGGTAAGCGAATAGCTGTATACCTCATATTCAGCCTCTGTTAACTCTTTGGGATCGGTAGGATACCCTAAGAATCCTTTGTAAATGGTCAGGTATTGTGTGCCGTTTCGTTCGGTAATCTTCCAGGTAGCGTCAGTCGGAGGCGTATACGAGTAGGTCACAAACGAATTATCGGGATCGGTTCCTTCCGGAAAGAGACCATTTAAGGCTTGATTCATAAAGGAGTCTCCATGGTTGTCGTGTGTAAAGGCGCCATTGGGGAAGACGCCGTTGGGAATAAAGGTAAAGATATCGTCCAAAATCGCCTCGCTTTGGGCGTAACCATCCCACCAAACGGCCGTACGGTCTCCGGGATCGCGCATGGCGGTCCATGGACCAATTTTCCACTCTTTACCCTCCGGATTATCTTTTCCGCCGGTCAAAGCAAATTGAAGACTGGCGGGGTCGTCAATAAGGGCTTTGGGATTATCGTTTTCCAGGACGATTTGCTGTGTTTTGATAAACATATTGCCGTCGGTGGTCGAAATAAGACATTCGACGTGGAAAGAGGCGGCAAGGGAGATGTATTCGTAGCGTCCGGCCAGCTCTTTGGAGACGTTTCCGTCGCCAAAACGAACTTCGTACGAAAAGGGCGTTTTTACGGGATCGACGCCTGTAATGGCGTAATTGAACGTCCATTCATCAACGCCCCGAGTCATATCAAAGCGGATCATATCCTCGGTGATGCGGGTGTGATCGCCTAACGCATATTTGTTAAATTCCTGAGGAGCGCAAGCCGGTAGGAGGAGCGCAACAGCCAGGAAAAGGTATAGATATTTGGTTGTTTTTTTCATGGTTGAACAGGTGTTAAATTAATAGGGATTTTGAATAATCTCATAAGGGGTGCCCATGCGGGCATTTACCTCTTCTACGGGAATAGGCAGGTATTTGCTCTTCTCTGTCCAGGTGCGGGTAAAGGTAAAATATACCAATGCTCCCTTGTCGTTTACCGAGGGTTGTTCAAAATTTTCGGTCAGCGCCTGGGCTGCTTTTCCCCAACGAACCAAATCCCAGTAACGCCGTCCCTCGCCTATAAATTCGCGGTGGCGTTCGAGTTCGATGTTATCTGCCGTCACGGCAATGGAGCTTACGCCTGCACGTGCGCGTACTTTGTCTAAACAACCTTGTGCCGTTACGCCGCCTGATTCGCTTGCGCCCAAAACGCCCGTCAGTTCGGCATAGTCGAGGAGGGTTTCGGCATAGCGGTAGATACGCAGATTGTTACAATAGTTCACCTCTTGAGAACCCGCTACGCTGTAACCAATACGGGCGGCATATTTTCGTTGAAAATAACCCCTGGTATCTTGAAAGGCCGGGGAGTAATGGTCTACCGGTATCCAATAGTTGATAGAGGCGGCGCGCCGTACGTCTTCGGCTTCAAAAATCGGCAACTTGCCGTCGGTATCAACCGGATCGCCGATGATTTTGTAGAGGTAGGGGCGTACGACTGCAAAACTCCATCCTGTTCCGCCAAAGATGCCGTTGGGGTCTTTTAAATTACGTGGAGCGAGTTGACAGGGGAGGTTGGTGCCAAACCCAAAAGGATTACTTGGAGAAACGCCCCAATCGGAGACGGGAAAAGAGGCCTGGTTTGATTCGAGGATGCTCTCCCGACAAAATTCGCCTTCGAGCAACCACAATCTGTCAAAATCCGGGTACAGCTCATACTCGTTGCTGCTGATGACGGATGCCAAATTGGAGGCCACCTCACTGTATTTGGATTGATCTTTTTGGTACATGACCACCGTTGCCTTTAACATGTAGACGGCGGCAAGATTTACCCGTCCCATATCCTGAGCGGGCGTTTTAATCGTTAGCTTGCCGATGGCTTCACATTCAGCAATGTCTTCCATGAGAAACTGATATACTTCGTCGGCGGTGTATTGTTCGGCCATAAAATCGGTTTCGGCTTTTAGTACGCCTCTTGGATAAGGCACGTTGCCCCAGTTTTTCCACAACCAGTGCATAAAATAGGCACGCAGAAAGATGGCTTCTTCTCTATATTTTTGCACCAGCGCAACGTCGCCCGCTCCTGCGGCAATAAATTGATCGGCATTGGCAATGGTTTCGTTGCACCGCGCCACGGCTCTGTAATGCATCTCCCAAAATCCGGGGATGACAAGGGAGGGTTCGGCGTTAAAGGTGGCCACCCGGGCAAATTCGTTTCCGTCTGTGGCGCTGGCGCCTCCTTTAAATACGTCGTCGGAGCGAACGTCTGAAGTTACCAAAACGCTGACCAATCCTCCTCCGTAATTGTCGCGCACAAGCATATGATAACAGGCTGAAAGATTGGCGTTTATACTTTGTTCAGTGATGGGATCTGTTCCGTAAGGCTTTGAATTTGTGGAATTTGCCGTTAAAAAATCTTCACCACAGGAAGAAAAGAGTCCTGCCGCAATGATAACCGGAATGAATAATCTTATCGTTTTCATTTGATTCATAAATTTAAAATTAGAAAGTTACATTTACGCCTACCGCAACGGTGCGGGATTGGGGATAGACCCCGTAATCCACACTGCTGTGATCCAGTTCTATGTCAAAGCCATCGTATTTTGTAAAGGTCAAAAGATTATAGCCTGCCACATACATACGCACCTTTTGAAGGCCGATTATATGGGTAATGCGCGCAGGGAGGGTATATCCCAATTGCGCCGTTTTTAGCCGGAGGTAATCGCCGTTTTTCAGATTCAGGTCAGAGGACATAAAGTTTCCGTTGGGGTCGCTGGCTGTCACGCGGGGAACGGTGTTGGACGTTCCTTCGCCGTGCCACCGATCCAATACCCAAGCCGGACGGTTAAAGGCCGAAACGTCTTGACGTTGCGAAAAATCAAAGATTTGGAAACCAAGCGAACTCTTAAAGAAGAGGCTAAAGTCAAAGCCTTTCCAATCGCCTCCTATGTTAATACCCATGATCCAGTCGGGCATGGGTTTTCCGGTTTTAATTTTATCGGCTTCGGTAATCGATCCGTCTCCGTTCATGTCAATAAAACGAACATCACCCGGGTGGGCATTGGGCTGGATCAATTGGGTAACTCCGGTTTCGGGATTGGTCCAGGTATATCTGTTGATTTCGTCCCAATTTTGGAAAAGTCCGTTGGTCTTAAGTCCGTAAAAGAATGGATAAACCTCGCCCGTTTGTCCCCGCATAAACTCTCCGATGCCGGCATTACCGGCGCTTTGAAGATTGCGTTGGATGCCGTCCTGGTTGGCATACTTATCTAAAACCGTTTTTACGTAAGTAGCGTTTGCATCTACGTAAAAATGGAAACTTCCGACATTTCCTTTGTATCCTGCATTAATTTCGACCCCTCTGTTTGACATATCGCCTACGTTGGCGATGGGGGCGCTTTGTCCGGTCGAAGGGGGTATAATGGCGGTTTGCAACATTCCGATGGTCGATTTTTTGTACCAGTCAAACGAGAAGTTAAAAGCGCCGCGCAAGAAGGTTAAGTCGATGCCGATATTGGTTTGTTCCGATTGTTCCCAGGCGAGGACTCTATTTTCGAGGGCTCCGGGTTGTACACCCGCAACAAGTTGTCCGTTCCACGTGAGGGTGGCCGGATTGTAGGCTCCTCCAAAGTAGTAGTCATAGGCGCTGCCCCGTGCATCGGTGGTCACATACCTTAATTCTCCAATGCGGTCGTTTCCGTTACGTCCCCAGCTTGCCCGCACTTTTGCCGCATCCATCCACACCGGTTTGTTGTAGATGTAAGGTTCGTTCAAGATATTCCAGGCCACGGAGATGGCGGGAAAAAGACCCCATTTTTTATCGGGACCAAAACGCGAAGAACCATCGCGACGGATCGATGCGGAAAAGATGTAACGCTCTCCAAAGTTATAGTTTATACGTCCAAAATAAGAAGCTAAGGCATAAAAGTTTACATCGCTTCCGCTGTAATATCCGTATATGTTGTAGAGGCTGGGAACCGCTTCGGTATTGTTGATATTCATCAATAAATCGTGCGTGTCAAAAATGGGTCTTCCGCGAGAACCTCCCACCTGACTTTGGGTCGTTTTTAAAGCGGATTGACCGGCAGTTACGGTAACATGGTGTTGGTTAAACTGTTCGGTCCAGGTAAGGTAATTTTCGATCTGCCAACTGAAACGCTGGTTTTTTTGCCCATAAATATTGGCCTTGTCCAAATTTTCGATAAATTTTCCGGCAGCGGCCACGTAATAGGGCAAATTATAGCCGTTATTGCCCCAAAAAGACATATCCACGGTATAGCTTGAGTGGAGCTTTATTCCCTTCCAAATATCCAATTCTCCCCATACTCCGCCTACAAAAACATCTTGTTTATTAATCTGGTATTGACGTTTATTGGCAAGCATGGCTACGGGGTTGCCGATTTCGTTGTACTTGTCTTGAAGGGGGACGCGATAGACCTTGCCGTTTTCATCTTTAATCACAATATCGATCCATTTTCCCGAATCGGGATTGCCGGCGTCGATGTATTGGTTGTACCACGAATTGGGATCTGCCAGTACAGCGGCATCTTCGTATACCGAGTAGTGGGGACCAAACATAAGGGCGCTGGTCAATATGGAGTTAAATTGACTGTTGGAATCTACATTTGTGTCTTCCTGATGCGTATACGACACATTTACGCCCACATTCAGTTTGTTGAGGAAAGAGCGTGTTTTGGTCTCGTAAACGACCTGGGAGGCGTTGGTGCGGAAATTGTAGCGCTCCAGATTAGATTTGCCAAAATTCCCTCCTATGATACCATCCTGCTTTAGATAACCAAAGGAAATGGCATAGGTGTTGTTCTCGCCCCCTCCCGACATGCTGATGCTGTGGTTGATGACCGGAGCATTATAATTAAAGATTTCATCCTGCCAGTCGGTGGTTTTGGCGTTGCGGATTTCGTCCGCCGAAAATTTGAAAGACCCTCCGTCGTTGATGGCCATTTCGTTCATGATCGTCATGTACTCCTGGGCATTGAGCACTTCTCTTTTTTTCCAGGGATTTTGCCAACCATAGTTAAAGTCATAATTGACCATTCTTTGTCCCTTTACGCCGGACTTGGTGGTGATAAGGATGACGCCATTGGCGCCGCGTGTTCCGTAGATGGCGGCCGAGGCGGCGTCCTTAAGGACTTCGACCGACTCAATGTCTTTGGGATTGAGAAAACTGATGTTTCCTTCGATCTGCATTCCGTCCACCACATAGAGGGGACCGGAATTGTTCACGGTACCGATTCCACGAATGTAGACGTCGGATCCCGAACCGGGCTGTCCGCTCTGTTGCAAGATCTGGATGCCGGAAACCTTGCCGTTCAATACATCTTCGAAACGGGTCGGCAGCGACTTTTCGAGGTCGTTGGCCGTTACCTTGCTGATAGCGCCCGTTACCAGACTTTTCTTTTGTACGCCATAGCCAATAACGACTACTTCGTCGAGAAATTTGGAGTCCTCGTTCATGAAGATCTCAAAATCGCGTATAGTGCCTACGGTCACCTCTTGGGGTATAAATCCGATGTACGAAACTACTAATACGTCGGAAGGAGCGGCATTTAGGGTAAAAGTCCCGTCCATTGAGGTGGTCGCAATTGTTCTCGTACCTTTGACAAAGATGGTTACGCCCGCCAGGGGTTCTTTATCCACCGCCGAGACAACCTTCCCTTTTACAGGGTTGGTCTGCGCCATTACGGCCATAGGAAAAGCCAGTAACAGCAAGAGAATTAAATGATTTTTTTTCATTGCATTAGGGTAATATTTTGGTACAAATATAAACTTTATGTGGCAACTTTTTTCCTTTTTACCCCTGCACGACTACGTCAAATGCGCGTTTTGACTACGTCAAAACTACTTCTAAAACTTGTTTAAAAAAATGATTAGGTTTTCTTCCTGTTTGAGGCCGATTTTTTTACGCAACCGGTAGCGCAAAGTTTCTACGCCCCGAATAGAGATGTTAAGCAGGGGGGCGATCTCTTTGGAAGAGAGGTTCATTTTGATGAATGCACACATTTTTCGCTCGTTGGCGCTGAGTTCGGGATACTTTGCGGTAAGGTGCTCCATGAATTTATTGTGTACTAAATCAAAATGTTCTTCAAATTTTTTGAGGCTGTCGTCCTGAAAAATGTTTTCTGAAATTTTATTGTTTAATATCAGGATTTTACGCCTAAGTGTCGGCAAGTCGGGATCTTCGATTTTCATCCCTTCGGAAACTTTGGACAAATCGCCCCGAATTTCAGTAAGAACCTCATTTTTACGAGCTAAGTTAATAGCCGTATTGGCTAATTCCTGATTCTTGTGCTTTACTTCCAATTCTAAGCGCTCATTTTTTAATTGAGTGATTTCCTGTTCTTTAATGCGTATCTGTTTTTTCTGCTTTAATTCTAATTGTCTGTTTTTTAGTTTTATGCGTCTGTCGTCCCAGTACCATACTCCCAAACAGAAAAAGACAGTCAACAAGCTATATATGCCGTAAGCCCAGGTTTTTTTATACCAGGGAGGTAAAATGGTAAAACTAAAATCTTCGAAAACGTCGAAATCCGTTTTTAGCATAAACCGGTGTTTACCAATACTTATGTTCTCATAATCTTTTACACCCGAAACATTTTGTACCCAATCACCCTCGTCAAGCCGACAACTGTAGCTGCGGGGGGAGGTATTGGCATAATCAAGCAGGTGAAAGTGAAAACGAAGAGAGCGATCCTTGTAAGGGATGCTTAACAAGGCGTCTTGAGTTACCGCATGTACATACAAAGTGGCATTATTCTTAATAGATTCTATTTTAATGATTTGTAGTTTTGAGGAGGGAGTTGTGGCCGATAAAATATTCCAAAGGGCAAATCCATTTTCGTTGGGAATAATGGATAGAGAATCATTGAGTACCACCAATTCTTCAAAATTGGCGATCAAAGGCAGGGCGTGATGATGCAGAGCGCGGAATCCCGTCTGCTCATTGTAGGCGCCTATTACATGGTCGCTCAGCACACAAACAAGGTTACCTTTGGCAGAAAGGCTTTTATAAGAAACAGGGTCGTTTCCGACCTGAGTCCATTGATTCATCTCTTGGTCGGGATGGAGGTTGCCTGTTTCATCTACCTGAAAAAATCCGGAGCGGGTACAACAGATAACTCTGTTGTACCATTTATACACAAAAGAGTTTGCAGGGATTTTAGAGACTCCAAGCACAACGGTATCTGTGATTTGTGTTCGGGAATCATTTAGGGTAGCTTTTATAAATTCGTTATAATTATCCCTGAGGAACAATACGCCGGGCGCTATTTCCTGATAGTTAATAATGGTATATACAGCAGGGCCTTCTACCGGAGTAGGTTTTTCCCATCCGTCTTTTTTCTTTCGGGTGGTAAAAAAACCATTGTAGGTACTGATCCACGCTGCCGAAGGATTATCAAGCATTGGGCGAAACGACCAAACGCCAACGGGCAAATCCAATGTTTCTATACGGTTGTTTGCATCGATCATATACAAGCCCGTATCCATACAGCACATCAACTTGTTGTCGATTACGCTGAGCGACCATACCTGCCCCTGGAGCTGAGGAACCGCATGAGGACGGGGAGCGTTTTCCGACAACCCCTCTGACCATGGAATGGTATAAAGGCCCCGATTGGTGCCTAAATATAACAAATTATTGTACAATGCCGCAGCATATCCGGATCCATAAAAATTGGGATGGGTGTAGAGATTTTTTAAAGGATTGTGCAAGGCAACAAAGCCAATCCCATTGTCCTGCCCCAACCACAAATTGTGATCGGAGTCAAAGAATAGAGAGAGTACGGTATTGTCGTGTAAGCCGTGGGATTCGTTAAAATAATCCATGGCCATCCCCTTATGGTCAATGAGTACTACCCCTTTGCGAACGGTGCCCACGGCAAGGATATTTTCATAAACAGCCATGGAGAAAAGGCCGTTTTCGCGAATAAAGGCATCGACTTGGGTAATAAAGGGGCGACAGCCATTTTTATCTACCAAGTAAAGCGCATCCGAAGCGGCGACCAGCATATCGTTGTAGAACGGAATAATGGCCCTCAGTTTTTTATGCGTCAATAACCCGGAGGCAGGGAGGGGATAAAAAGTATCTCCCGCCAAAACATAAAGCCCGGATGTTGTGCCAATGTACAGAGTATTGTTAAGGAGTCCGGAGCAATCAACCTTGTCGGGACAGGGAATGTTTTGAAAGCGGTTGCCTCGCCATCGGACTAACAAATTGTCGCCGCAAAAGTAAACGGCATCGTCTATTTCATAAATTTTCCACACGTTGCCCACTGTCATGGCACCTCGGGGAATCTGTACAGAAAGATTGACGTATTGCAGCGCGCCGGTTTCGTCGGGCTGCAGGTAACCAAATTCGTTGATGCCGCCCACATAGATGCGCCGGTTATCGGCTGCACACAACAAACTGCGGCCATCGGAACTGTTGTCAAAAGGATAGAGGTTCCACGCAGTGCCGTTAAATTCGAGAATTCCAGCTTTATTGGCAAAGTACATCCAATGGTCGCCCCGTTGGGCTATTTGCCAGTTCTGACTGCCGGCCTTGTATTCGCTTCGTGCATAGGTGACAATCTGAGGGGTCCAATTGCCCAAAGCAGGCAAAGAGATGAGCCCCAATAACAAATAGAGGATTGGAAGTCTCATCCGGGACACCTCATTTTAGATGTTTTGCTAAGAAGTTAAAGAAGGTCCGGTTCCAGAGGATGGAGTTTTGGGGCTTTAATATCCAGTGATTTTCGTCCGGAAAGAGTACCATTTCTGCTTCTACGCCCAGCAGTTTTGCTGCATTAAAGGCCGCCATGCCCTGATCTACGGGTACCCGATAGTCGCGTTCTCCGTGGGTGATCAAAATGGGAGTATCCCATTTGTCTACCAAAGTATGGGGGGAGTTGGCGTAATGACGTTGTGCAATGGGGTTTTTATCCCAGGGAGCACCGCCGTTGTCCCAGTTGGGAAACCAGATCTCTTCGGTGGTCATATACATGTGTTCCTGATTAAAAATACCGGCATGGGCAATAAAGGCTTTGAACCGCTTGTTATGTACCCCCGCCAAGTAGTAGACGCTGTATCCGCCGTAACTGGCGCCTGCAGCGGCAATCCGGTTGGCGTCTACAAAAGGCTCTTTTTTTAGGTTGTCTACGGCGCTCAGGTAATCCTGAATGTTTTGGCCGCAATAGTCTCCACTTATCTGTTCGCACCACTCTTGACCAAACGCTGTGGTGCCACGCCGGTTAGGGAGGATTACAATATATCCCTGAGCAGCCATAAGGCGGTAATTCCAACGGGACGACCAGCTTTGGCTGAGGGTTCCCTGAGGTCCTCCCAAACAAATCAAAATGGCCGGATATGTTTGGGCAGGATCAAATCCGGGAGGATACAAGACCCAGGTGTGCATCTGTTTATTGTCGGTGGTCGTAATCCAGCGCTCCTCGCATTTACCCTCGGCCAATTGATCTAAGATATGCTTGTTCTCAAAGGTAAGCTGTTGAATGGTACCGGATTGTGGATTAATGGATACCAATTCGTTGGGAAAAAACATGGAGCGGTACATACCGATCAGAACATCTCCGGCCTGTTGTACTCCGCTAAAGTCGTTCCAGCCGGTAGTAAGTTGGCGTATGGCCGCACCCGGGAAAGCCATTTGGTATACATGGGTCAGCGCGTTAACGCAGGAGGTAAAATAGATGCTTTTACTGTCGGGATGCCAACTTATATTGCCTATATTGTAGGCAAAGTTTTGGCTCAATTCGGTTTTTTCTCCCGTGTTCAAGTCAATCACAAAAAGGCGTTCTTTGTCGGCTTCATACCCCTCCCGCTCCATACTGCTCCAGGCAATATGGCGGCCGTCCGGGGAGAACACCGGATCGGTATCGTAGCCCATCATGCCTTGAGTCAGGTTTTTGTGTTCGCGGGTGGCCAAAGTGTAGAGGTAAATATCGGTATTGGTAGAGCGGGCGTAGGCTGCTCCGGTGAGTTTACGGCAGGCATAAGCGATTTGGGTGCCGTCCGGACTCCACGATAGCTGTTCGATGCCACTGGAAGGCAAGGTGGGACATTCATAAGGTTCTCCTTCCAAAATATCCACGACATGGGTGATTCGCTTTCCGTCAAAATCGGCCGTAAAGGGATGGGGAATCTCTTCTACCCACTGATCCCAATGGCGATACATCAGGTCATTGATCATCCGGCCCGATGCTTTAGGCAGATCGGGATAAAGATCAACAGGTTTTTTGATAGCAGGTACTTGACTGATAAACAGTAGTTTGGTTTGGTCCGGCGAAAAAGCAAATTCTGCCATTTCAGTCGACATATCACTGATTTTTTGAGGATTGCTTCCGTCTGCATTCATCAACCAGAGCTGACCTCCCTGCAAATAGGCGATTTGTGCCCCATTGTTGTACCAGCGTGCGTTGGATTCACTTTTTGGAGTGTTGGTTAGTTGCCGATTGTCGGTTCCGTCCACATTAATTACAAAGAGTGCGCGGTTCCGTTTGTTTTCGGCCAAATCGGTGTAGCTCACCCCGTAAAGGATTTTGCTTCCGTCAGGCGATACCTGAGGGTCGGAAAGATTCCCGAATTGATGCATAATTTCGGGGGTCAGGATTCCGTCTTCGATCACCGGATGGTTTTTTCCGATGATTTTTTCGCGCTCCTGCCGCGGCGAGCAAGTTATTACTGCTGCCATTGTCATAAAGTAGAATAATTTTTTCATGAGGAATAAAGATAAGTAGTCAATCGCTACAAAAATAAGCATTTTTTAAAACAAAAATGCGCCGGAAAAATCCGGCGCATTTTCTTTTAGATTCCTGCCTGACGCTTATAAGTATTGTACCGCCATGTAGCAAACTCCTGAGTTTTGGCAAAGAGTTCTTTGGCAGCATCGGGGAAACTTTGAATGAGCGATGCGTAGCGCACTTCTCCTTTGAGGAAATCCTGAAACTTACTCCAGTCGGGCTCTTTGCTGTCAAGGATAAAGGGGTTCTTACCCTGGGCTTCCAACAGAGGATTGTAGCGATACAGGTGCCAGTACCCACATTCTACCGCCAATTTTTCTTCTCTTTGGGTAGCGCCCATGCCGTTCTTGAGTCCGTGGTTGATACAGGGAGCGTAGGCAATAATGATCGAAGGCCCGTCGTAGGCCTCGGCCTCTTTAATGGCGTTAAAGAATTGGGTTTGAGAAGCGCCCATGGCAACTTGGGCTACGTATACATAGCCGTAGCTTAAGGCCATCATGCCCAAATCTTTTTTACGAATCCGTTTTCCGGAGGTGGCAAATTTGGCCACAGCCCCTGCGGGGGTAGATTTAGAGGATTGTCCTCCGGTGTTGGAGTATACCTCGGTGTCTACTACCAATACATTTACGTTTTCTCCAGAAGCCAATACATGGTCCAATCCTCCGTATCCAATATCGTAGGCCCAGCCGTCTCCTCCAATAATCCATTGGGAACGAACAGTAAGATAATCTTTTAATACCGTGAGTTCGGTACAGATATCGCATTTGCACGCGGCAATCATCGGAATCATCTTGTCGGCCAATGTGCGGGTGGCGGAGGCATCGTTGCGCTGGCTGATCCATTGGGCAAAAAGGGCTTTGAGTTCGGCAGAACAACAGTCGCATTCCAATCCCTGAGTCATGAGGAGGGCAACGCGGTCGCGGACGCGCTCTACCCCCAACCTCATCCCCAATCCATATTCGGCATTGTCTTCAAAGAGGGAGTTTGCCCAGGCCGGGCCCCTGCCGCATTTATCGGTACAATAGGGGGCCGAGGGGAAAGAGCCGCTGTAAATAGAGGTACATCCGGTGGCGTTGGAGATCATCATCCGGTCTCCGAATAGTTGGGTAATCACTTTGATATAAGGCGTTTCTCCGCATCCGGTACAAGCGCCGGAGAACTCAAACAAAGGTTGGGCAAACTGACTGTTCTTGAGGTTTTGCTCTTTGGGTTGCACCGAATCTTTGTAGCCCACATAATTATGCAGATAATCAAAATGAGCCTGCTCGGGCAGTTGCGATTCGAGCGTGTTCAGTACCAAGGCTTTGTTTTTGGAAGGGCAAACATCGGCGCAATTTCCGCAACCGGTACAGTCTAAGGGGCTGATTTGCATGGTAAAGGAATACTCTTTAAAGGGTCCGTTGCCCGGTATCTTTTTGATGGAAGCCGGCGCTTTGGCAGCCTCTTCGGCCGTCATCAGGTAAGGACGAATGGCGGCATGAGGGCATACGTAGGAGCACTGGTTGCATTGGATACAGTTTTGGGGTACCCATTCGGGAATGTTTACGGCAATACCGCGTTTTTCGTAGGCAGAGGTGCCGACGGGCATGGCGCCGTCTTCCATACCCGAAAATACGCTTACAGGCAAATCGTCTCCGTTTTGGGCGTTGACTACATCGGCAACGTGTTTTACCCACTCAGGAGCCAAACGGTTGTGGGTGTCGGCCTCGAATTTTCCGGAACAATTTTTCCATTCGGCGGGAACTTCCACTTTGAGGACATCGGCACCCCTGTCTACGGCAGCGTAGTTCATTTGGAGAACCTCGTCGCCTTTGGATCCGTAACTCTTGTCGATGAATTTTTTCATCTGTACCACCGCTTCGTCGTATGGAATCACGTTGGCGATTTTAAAGAAAGCCGATTGCAAAATGGTATTGGTGCGGTTGCCTAAACCCAATTCTTCGGCAATTTGGGTGGCGTTGATGATGTAGAAGTTGATATTTTTTTCTGCCAGTTTACGTTTGATAAAGTCGGGAAGTCGCTTTTTGGTCTCCTCTTCGTCCCACAAACTGTTGAACAGAAAGGTGCCATTCTTTTTAATCCCCTTGAGGACATCGTATTTACGCAGATAGGAAGGCACGTGACAGGCCACAAAATCGGGGGTGTTTACTAAATAGGGAGAATGAATGGGCTGATCTCCAAACCTCAGGTGGGAACAGGTAAAACCGCCCGACTTTTTGGAGTCGTACTGAAAATAGGCCTGACAATATTTGGGGGTAGTTTCCCCTATAATTTTGATGGTGTTTTTATTGGCGCCTACGGTGCCGTCCGATCCCAAACCGTAGAATTTACTCTCGTTGGTACCGGATTTGGCCAGACTGATCTCCTCTTTGAGGGGAAGCGATTTAAAACTGACGTCGTCGATAATACCTACGGAAAATCCGTTTTTAGGCTCTTTGTACTTGAGGTTTTCAAAAACCGATATCATTTGAGCGGGGGTGGTATCTTTGGACGAAAGTCCGTAGCGACCTCCTACAATGACAGGGGCGTCGGGCTGATCGCAAAAGAGGGCCTTTATGTCTGTATAGAGGGGTTCTCCAAAAGCGCCCGGTTCTTTGGTGCGGTCTAATACGGCGATGCGTTTTACCGTCTTGGGCAACACGCGCAGGAAGTATTTGGCAGAGAAGGGACGATAAAGCCGAACGATAATAACGCCGGTTTTTTCTCCTTGCTGGTTGAGGTAGTCAACTGTTTCTTTAATCGTATCGCATACAGAGCCCATGGCAATCACTACATGTTCGGCCTTTGGGTCTCCATAATAGTTGAACGGCAGGTAGGAACGACCCACCAATTCGCTGATTTCTCCCATATAACGGGCTACAATGTCGGGAACGGCGTCGTAGAAAGGATTGGCTGCTTCTCTGGCCTGAAAGTATACATCCGGATTTTGGGCGGTGCCCCGTACCAAAGGTTTGTTGGGATTAAGAGCGTTGTTGCGGAAGGCGGCTAAAGCCTTGTCGCTGATCATGGCTTTTAAGGCGTCCGAATCGATCATTTCGATTTTTTGGACTTCGTGCGAGGTGCGGAATCCGTCAAAGAAGTGGAGAAAAGGCACCCGCGATTTGAGGGAGGCCAAATGGGCGACTGCGCCCATGTCCATTACTTCCTGAACCCCGCCGGAAGCTAAGAGGGCAAAGCCTGTTTGACGGGTGGCCATTACGTCCGAATGGTCGCCAAAAATGGAGAGGGCCTGAGCGGCTAACGAGCGTGCCGATACATGGAACACGGCCGGCAACAATTCTCCGGAGATTTTGTACATATTGGGAATCATCAGCAAAAGTCCCTGGGAGGCGGTAAAGGTGGTGGTCAGCGCGCCGGCCTGTAACGAGCCGTGAACGGCTCCGGCGGCTCCGCCTTCGCTTTGCATTTCGACCACTTTAACGGTTTCTCCAAAAAGATTTTTTTTGCCGTAGGCGGCCCATTCGTCTACATATTCTGCCATGGTAGAGGAAGGGGTGATGGGATAGATTGCCGCCACCTCACTAAACAGGTAGGCAACGTGGGCAGCGGCGTAATTGCCGTCGCAGGTAATGAATTGTTTTTCTTTAGCCATTATGGTAATATTTTGTGATATAATAGATTTTTCTTTAAGGCCGCAAAGGTAAATAAATTTCCGATACGGTTGCCTGCATCGTTGGATAAGCCCGCTCCATACTTTGAAAAAGAGCGTACTGGGCATGTGTACGTACTAAATTGTGCGTGGGATAACGGATTTTATAATAAGTATCTCCGTCTATATAATCCATCAAAAAGCGAAGCACCTGTTCATACGTGATGTATTGGGGGGCAAAGGCCAACCATTGCACCTCGGGATCTGTTAAAAAGCGGTGGGCGTAGGAGAGGTAGCCTCGGGTATATTCTCGAAAAAAAGTCGGTTCCATGGAGACTTTTTCTGTTTTGGCCTCATCTTCTGCCGCCGTATTGGTATAAGAACGGATGGCGTCGCCAAAGTCGTATAAAACAGAGCTCTTCATTAAAGTGTCCAAGTCAATCGCGCAGAGTACCGATCCGTCTCGGTCAAAGAGAATGTTGGAAATCTTGGTGTCGTTGTGGCTGATTCGGGGCGGAATGGTTTTATTTTCGAGCAGCATCTTAAAATCAAGCATCTCTTGCCGGTGTTGGTCCACCCATTCGATTTCGCGCCCCAACTCTTTTTTACGCCCCGCCCGATCGCTCTTTAGCGCAGCGTCCCATTGGGCAAAACGGTAACGAATATCGTGAAAACCGGGGAGCACTTCGGCCAACTCCTCGGTAAAATCGGCCAACTGCTCCTGAAAAAAACCGATGCCCACCCCTCCTGCGTATGCAAGGGCGGGGGTGGAGGCAGTGTCAAAACATCGGGTATCTGGAATATAATACATACACACCCAATACGACTCTTCATCGTCTACATAATAAAATTTTCCGTCGTGGGCAGGGTAGAGCCTGATCGTACTGCGTTCGGGGTCTCTGCCCGCCGATGTTGCCTTATTGCGGATATGATCGGTCACCTTGCATATATTATTGACCAATCCGGGAATGTTTTGAAAAATGTGGTGGTTTTTGCGTTGAAGTACGTATTTTAGGGCGCTTTGGGTATTAACTATATAGGTATCATTAATAAACCCCTCTCCCAAAGGAGCAATGGACACGGGCACCTCCGGCAACCGGAATTGCCGGACAATAAACTCTGTTTTTTCCATACGGTTCAAAAATCCCCCAAATATAGGAATAAATAATTACATTTCAACAAACGTGTTCTTTATTGTTTTCCTACGGCATGGTGATCCATCCGTCGTTACTGATGCGGATGTTTAATTCGGGAAAATCTGTACGGGTAAGGTTTTGAATTACAGAAATAACGCGGGCATCGGGGTCGTAACGGGGCGTGCGGTCGGCCAAGGTTTGCAAGGTAGGGGTAATCTGCGCCTTGATAAAGGACCCGTCCTTTGCGGTAAAGATGCGGAAGATGGGCGCCAGACCATTGACCCCTTCTACGTTCACGCGGCGGTAGGTGCTGAAATTTCCCATACTATAGGCAATAAAACGGTTTTTGTACACCTCTACGGCTCTGGTAACGTGGGGACCATGGCCTAATAGGATGTCGGCGCCTGCGTCAATCATTTTATGGGCAAACTCGTACACGTTGCCGCGGTTTTCGCCCACAAACGTCTCGGTTTTGCGTGTTACATGCTGATGATCACGACCTTCTGCTCCTGCATGGAAAGAGACCATAACTATATCGCAACGCTCCTTTAAGGCCTGTACCATCTCCTGCGCTGCTGGAATATTCCGCACATCCGCCGTACCCGAATTGGGGGCAAAGGCGCAAAAGCCGTAGCGTATACCATTCTTAACAAATTCTGCCGTAGGGCAACTCAGCCATCCGGCATAGTGGATACCGGCGTTTTGCAGCGTTTTGGCGGTAGAAGCACGCCCCTGTTCTCCAAAGTCTCCGCTATGGTTATTGGCTACGCTCAGGAGGTTAAATCCTGCCTCCACAAAACAGCTTACAAATTTGGTGGGCATGCCAAATACATAACACACCGAGGGATCGTTGCACCTTTTGGCCCCCTCTTTGGAGTCGGTCATGGCCCCTTCCAAGTTTCCAAAAACTACGTCGGCATGTGCAAAATAGCCTTTTACCCTGCTGAACGACGCGCTGCAATCGTTGTTGGGCGGCAGGTGTTCGCCATTGGGATAAATCGTGCCCAACATCATATCGCCTACGGCTACTACCTGTATGGTATCCTGAGCAAAGGCGGTTATTGATCCGGAAAGGAGTATTAAAAGGAGGGTGGAAATTCGATGCATGATTACAAAATTATTTTGCGGATAAGGCCTTGTAACACATTTCCGGGGCCTAACTCAATAAATTCTACGGCTCCATCTGTTGCCATATTCTGTACGGTCTGCGTCCAGCGTACCGGCGAAGTTAACTGCATCAATAAGTTTTGCTTGATGATGTGGGGATCGGTTTGGGGTTTGGCATCTACATTTTGGTATATGGGGCAGACGGGCGTTTGGATGGTCGCTTGTTGAATGGCCAGAGCCAATTCCTGACGGGCAGGCTCCATAAGGGGCGAGTGAAAGGCCCCGCCTACCGGCAAGGGGAGCGCCCTTTTGGCTCCTGCCGCTTTTAATGCCACGCAAGCCTGCTCTACGGCATCCACGGCGCCGGAAATAACCAACTGCCCCGGACAATTATAATTAGCCGGTACCACTACGCCCGTAACAGAAGCGCAAATCTCTTCTACCTCTTTGTCGGTCAACCCCATAACCGCAGCCATGGTAGAGGGTTGTACTTCACAGGCTTTTTGCATAGCTTGAGCCCGTGCCGTCACCAAACGTAACCCCTGATCAAAAGATAAAGCCCGTGCCGCTACCAAGGCCGAAAATTCTCCCAAAGAGTGTCCGGCCACCATGTCCGGAGCAAAATCGGGCGTACAGGCTGCCAAAATTACCGAATGCAAAAATATGGCAGGCTGCGTCACCTTAGTTTGCTTTAAATCTTCTGCCGTCCCCTCAAACATGAGGTCGGTAATCGCGAATTGTAAAATCTCATTGGCCTGAGTAAAAAGTTCTTTAGCCAACGGGCTTTGGTCGTACAACTCTTTACCCATTCCGCTGAACTGGGCCCCCTGCCCGGGGAAAACGTAGGCAATCATTATAAATTGATATTTAATTATTTATTCAAATCAAGGTGACAAAGATAGCACATTTCCATAATTTGTTATACCTTTGCGCCCCATCCGGCCCCGTAGTTCAGCTGAATAGAACGTCAGATTCCGGTTCTGAAAGTCGGGGGTTTGAATCCCTCCGGGGTCACAGGACAATCCCCGCCGGAGGCGGAAGTAACAGGCAAGCGCCTGCTCCGAATTTATTCGAGCGCAGGCGCTTGCCTGTTACCGGGCGGCGGTATAGCCGCCACGGATTGTTCTGTGAACCCCCCACCTTCTGCGGATCAGCGGGCGCAGCCCGCTAATCCCTCCGGGGTCACCGGTTGCGTCGTTTGCCGGC
>WRJW01000220.1 GCA_009778375.1 Bacteroidota bacterium | reverse complement strand
GGGGTATATGGGGTGATGAAGTATGAAAGCGGGGTGCATCGCGTGCAGCGCGTACCCCAAACCGAAACACAGGGACGGGTACATACCTCAGCGGCCTCTGTGGCCGTCTTGCCCGAAGCAGACGAATTTGATATTGAATTAAACGAAAAGGACATACGTAAAGACACCTTTTGCTCTTCGGGTCCTGGCGGGCAGTCGGTAAATACCACCTATTCGGCCATCCGCCTGACCCACATCCCTACCGGAATAGTGGTACAGTGCCAGGACGAAAAGTCGCAGTTGAAGAACTACGACAAGGCTCTGGCCGAATTGCGCACCCGTCTTTACAATATGGAGTACGAGAAGTATTTGAACGAAATATCTTCCCAACGCAAAACGATGGTTTCTACCGGAGATCGATCGGCTAAAATTCGTACCTATAATTACCCCCAGAGTCGCGTTACCGACCACCGGATCAACTACACCATGTACAACCTTCCTGTCTTTATGGACGGGGCGATTCAGGAGGTTATTGATCAATTACAAATTGCCGAAAATGCGGAACGATTGAAGGAGAATGAATCGTAATGACGTATAATCAGTTAGTTAAACAAATCGGCTTAAAGCGCTCTTTTTTATGCGCAGGCTTAGACGGCGACCGGGCGCAGATGCCGCCTCATCTACGCAAAGATCCGAATGCCTTGTTTGCTTTTAACCGTGAATTAATTGATGCCACTGCAGAATATGTTGTTGCCTATAAGCCCAATACCGCTTTTTATGAAGTCGAAGGGTCAAGCGGATGGAGGCAACTATCCCAAACCGTTGCTTATATCAAAGAGAATTATCCCGAAATATTGATTATTGCCGACGCCAAACGGGGTGATATAGGCCATACCGCCCAACGTTATGCCCGGGCTTTTTTTGAGGAGTTGAATGTGGATGCGGTAACGCTGTCGCCCTATATGGGGGCCGATTCCCTGACGCCTTTCCTCGGATATAAAGAAAAATGGGCGATTGTTTTGGCGCTGACCTCCAATGATTCGGCTTCCGATTTTGAAATGCAGTCCCTTGCTAACGGACAACCTCTGTTTGAAGTCGTAATCCAAAAGAGTGCTCTTTTGGGTACCAAAGAGCAATTGATGTTTGTGGCCGGAGCCACCCGTCCCCAGGCATTGGCCCGATTTCGCCAATTGATCCCCGACCATTTTTTACTGGTGCCCGGAGTGGGGGCTCAGGGTGGAAACTTGGAAGAGGTGGCTTTGTACGGAATGAACCCCTCTTGCGGGCTGTTGGTAAATGTGTCTCGGGGAATGAGCGCGTTCAGGGCTAAAGAAATCGCCCAAAAGATGGATTTGCTGCTTCCAAATACTTTAGTCTGCTAAACGGGCGATCACGGTTTGCCCCCCCCTCACCTTTTGCCCGATTTTTACTTCTATACTGCTGTTTACAGGCAAAAGGAGGTCAACCCGCGAACCAAATTTGATGAATCCGGCCTGACCGCATTGGGGTACGATTTTACCCACTTTTGCGTAGCACACAATTCGTCGGGCAATGAGTCCTGCAATTTGCCTGAAAAGGATTTTTTGGTCTGCGTGGTGGATGACAACCGTTGTGTGCTCGTTTTTTTTAGATGATTTGGGGTGATACGCCGCGTGAAAATGACCGTTGTGGTGACGGACGTATTCTATTTTGCCCCCTGTAGGATACCAATTGATGTGGATGTTAAAGAGCGACATAAAAACCGATACCTGTATGCGACGTTCTCCTACATATTCCTGTTCGTCTACCTCTTCAATAACAACCACTTTACCGTCTGCAGGGGCAATGATGGCATGAGGATCGATGTGGAGTGCACGGTTTGGCTTGCGAAAGAAAAGGAGGGTAAAGAGTCCGTGGATAACGAGTACAAGGTAGAGGGGTATGCTGATCCAGTAGTCACGGAGGAGCCAGCCCACCAGAAATCCGAGGATGAGCACTCCGGCAAAGTTGGCGGCTACGATTCGGTATCCTTCTTTATGTATGGTCATGATGGTAGAAAAAGGGTAATTATTTGCAGGTAGGCGATGGCCATGGGAAAAGCGAGGAGGGCGCTGTCAAAACGGTCAAGGAGACCGCCGTGGCCGGGCATAATTTTACCCGAATCCTTGATTTCGAAATGGCGCTTGAGCTGAGATTCGGCCAAGTCGCCCCATACGCCGCATCCGTGGAGCATCAAGGGAATCGCTAAACAATGTGCCCAATGATAGGGCATCAGATGCGTTAGGTAAAGGAAATATCCGGCTATCATGGCGGTGACCAAACCTCCAAAGAAGCCCTCCCACGATTTTTTGGGGGAGAGGCGGGGAAAGAGTTTGTGTCCCCTTTTTTGCCCAAAGGCCATACCAAAAATATAGGCGCCCACATCAGAAGCCCAAAGCATAATAAAGAGATCAAGGAGCAATGTTCCGGAGAATAATCCTTGTCCGTCAAATACCAAAATATTAGTGAGTGCAAAAGGGAACGCAATATAGAGTAGAGGGATAAAGAGCCAGGGAGCTGACTGATAGGCATACTCCTCTTTTTGATAGAGCAGGCTGATCCATACGGCTGTGGGGGGGAGCACCATTAAGAGAAACCAGTGCGCCGGAATATGAAAGCGCATCAGGAGGTAAAAGAGGATAAAAAGCATCCAGCCTCCAAGGATTACGGCACATTGGGCAAAAATATGGCGTTTTTTTACGGTTACTCTAAAATACTCAAGGGTCGTAATTCCTGTAATCAGCATAAAGAGCAAGGCATAAATGGTTGGATGCACCAACAGCCCCGCTGCCATAACGACCATAAAGACCAAACCGCTCAGGCAACGCATAAGAAGGGTTTTAAACATGGAGAGACGTTTTGCGTTTGCCAAAGATATGCTCCAGATCTTCGGTAAAAATTACCTCGCGTTCTAACAGAAGTTCTGCTAATTTAATCAACCCTTCTCTATGTTCTTCTAACACCTTGCGGGCGCGCACGTAAGAGTCTTCGATCAATTTTTTGGCCTCGGCATCCATCAATTCAGCCGTTTTTTCGCTATAGGGTTTGGTCAGGGTATATCCGGATGATTCGGAGGAGTCAAAAAAGCTGAGGTTTCCCACCTCTTTACTCATGCCCAAATAAGCCACCATGGCATAAGCCTGTTTGGTTACTTTTTCCAAATCATTCATGGCTCCGGTAGAGATCTGCCCTATTTCCAACTCTTCGGCCGCCCGTCCGCCCAGCGTGGCGGCCATCTCGTCGAGCATTTGTTCTAAGGTGGTAATCTGGCGCTCCTCCGGTAGATACCACGCGGCGCCCAAGGCCCTGCCTCTTGGGATAATCGTAACCTTGAGGAGGGGATTGGCGTGCTCCAGCATCCAACTCACGGTGGCGTGCCCGCTCTCGTGAAAAGCAATCGTCCGTTTTTCTCGGGGACTGATGATTTTGCTCCGCCTTTCCAAGCCCCCCACAATCCGGTCAATGGCATCGAGAAAATCCTGTTTTTCAATCGATTGTTTCTCGTTACGGGCGGCAATCAGAGCGGCTTCGTTGCATACGTTGGCAATATCGGCGCCCGAAAAGCCCGGCGTTTGTTTGGATAAAAACTCAAGATCAAATCCATCCATCAATTTGAGTCCGCGGAGGTGTACTTTAAATATTTCTAACCGTTCTTTGAGTTCGGGCAAATCTACATGAATTTGGCGGTCGAATCGGCCCGCCCGCATGAGGGCTTTATCCAAAATATCGGCGCGGTTGGTGGCGGCCAGAATGATGACCCCGCTGTTGGAGCCAAAGCCGTCCATTTCTGTAAGCAATTGGTTAAGTGTATTTTCTCTCTCATCGTTTGAGGTAAATCCCACATTTTTACTGCGGGCACGTCCCACCGCGTCAATTTCGTCAATAAAGACAATACAGGGGGCTTTTTCCTTGGCCTGACGAAACAGATCACGCACTCTTGAGGCGCCGACCCCCACAAACATCTCTACAAAATCAGAACCCGAAATAGAAAAGAAAGGCACATTGGCCTCTCCGGCTACGGCTTTTGCCAACAACGTCTTACCCGTTCCGGGGGGGCCTACCAACAAGGCGCCCTTGGGGATTTTTCCCCCTAAGTTGGTATATTTTTTGGGGTTTTTGAGAAAATCAACAATCTCCATCACTTCTACTTTGGCCTCTTCCAATCCGGCTACATCCTTAAAGTTCACCTTGCCGGTATTTTCTTTATCAAACAGTTTGGCTTGGGATCGGCCCACGCTAAAAATTCCTCCGCCTGCTCCACCCGGTCCGCCCATACTGCGAGACATGCGGCGGAACATAAAGACCCAAACCGCAATCAGCAGAATGGGCAGCAAGAGCCAGTCGAGCAAATGACTGAAAAAGTTGTTTTGCTTTTCTACTTCTATCCCAAATCGCTGATCGGGCTCAAGTTGTTCTCTTGCTTCTTCTAATTTGGCCTCCAAATCGGAATTGCCGGGGACAATAAAATAGAAGTGGGGCGGGGATTTGGGGAGATCCTCTCCGGCGTATTTATCCAACCTGTCTTTTTTGAGGTACACCATCGCTTGACCGGTATTGCTGATAAAGACTACTTTTTCCAGATCCCCGGAAGGAATCATGCGCTCTTTTACCTTTAGCCATTCGGTTTTAACCGGAGTGCTGTTGTCGTAGCTAAACCAAATATAAGCGAGAATGGCCAACATTCCTGCATAGATCCACATATAATTGACCTTGGGCGTATTATTTTTTTTCCTGTTGGGGAAAGGGGGAGGGAGTTGAGGGGTATTTTGTTTGGGCATAATTATTCGGTATAATGTTTGACGTCTGCATCGGCCCAGAGTTCTTCTAAGCGGTAGAACAAGCGGTAAGCTGTTTGAAAGATATGCACCACAATGTCTCCATAATCGATGATAACCCAAAATGCATTCTCCTTGCCCTGACTGCATCGGGGTTTGCGTTGGCATTGGGCATACATCATATCTTCTACATGATCGGCAATAGCCGTCACCTGAGTGCCTGAGTCGGCGTGGCAGATTACAAAATAATCGCAGATAGAGGCCCCAGGTTTGCGCAAGTCAAGGGAGCAGACTTGTTGAGCCTTTTTATCGAGCATCGCCTCTGCAATCAGGCTGAGTTCATTTTTTGTCATGGGCATAAATAAATAATCGGCAAAGTTACACTTTTCTGCTATTTTTTTACTTTTGCAGGCTAAATATTTTACAGATGTTTACCAATCAGATTAAGTGGACAGAAACGATTGACTCGACCAATAACGAAGCCGTCAGGAACCTGCAGGATGCTCCCCACGGCAGCGTTTGGGCGGCCCGTTTTCAGACCGACGGAAGGGGACAAAGAGGCAACCAATGGGAAAGCGCCGTTGGAGAGAACCTGATTTTTTCCCTATTATTGCGGCCCAAGTTCCTGCCTGCAGAGCGGCAGTTCCTGATTTCGGAAATATCGGCTTTGGCGGTTTGCGATTTGCTGATTTCTTGGGGCTTAGATGCCCGAATCAAATGGCCTAACGATATTTATGCAGGGGATAAAAAGATTCAGGGTATGTTGATCGAACATTTTTTGAGCGGAACCCGACTTTCGGCTTCGGTGGTAGGTATTGGCCTTAATTTAAATCAAGAGCACTTTGGTTCAAACGCTCCTAATCCAAGTTCTGTATGGTTAGAAACGGGCATTCGACAGGAGCCTGAAAAGGCCTTAAAGGAGTTACTCGAATTTTTGCATACCCGCTATGAGGCCTTGCAAGCAGGGAATTGGAGTTCCATAGAGGCTGCTTACCAATCCAAACTCTACCGGCGCGACCAATGGGCTACCTATCTCCGTTCCGCCACGGGAGGAACTTTTGAAGGCTGTATTACAGGAGTAGACGCCTGCGGGCGTTTAAAGATGGACTTAAAAGAGGGGAAGAAAGAATGTTTTGCGTTTAAAGAGGTTGGGTATTGTTTTTAAAGCTCTCTATGGCAGCCTTAACATCTCCCTCCTTAAAGAGGGCGTGACCGGCGACCATGATGTCGGCACCGGCTTTGACAACAGACGGGGCGTTGATGGCATCAATGCCTCCGTCCACCTCGATCAGGCAGGAGAGATGCTTCTTTAGGATCATTTCTTTTAATCGAGCTATTTTGGTTAAGGTGCGTGGGATAAAGTGTTGGCCGCCAAAGCCGGGATTTACCGACATCAACAACACAAAATCGGCTTCGTCCAAAATATCTTCCAGCAATTCCACCGGCGTATGAGGATTAAGCGCTACCCCTGCTTTCATATCCAATCTGCGGATGTGTTGCAAATGGCGGTGCAAATGGGTACACGCTTCGTAATGAATGCTCAGGCAGGAACACCCCATCGTCTTAAACCGATCAACATAACGGTCGGGGTCTACGATCATCAGGTGGGCGTCCAAGGGTTTTTGGGCCTGTTTGGCAATGGCTTCTACAACCGGAAAGCCGTACGAAATATTGGGCACAAAGAGACCGTCCATAATATCCAAATGAAACCAATCGGCAAGGCTTTGGTTTACGGCCTGTACGTCGCGGGCCAAATTTCCAAAGTCTGACGAAAGCATCGATACCGAGAGCAGTGGGTTCATTGCGTTACGCTTTATACCGTTTTGAGGATTTCCAACAGAAAGTCCCAGCATTTTTGAACCGAGGCGATTTCGAGCCGTTCGCCGGGGGCGTGTACGCCGCGGAGGGTGGGACCAAAAGAGATCATGTCTAATTTGGGAAAAGCATCTAAGAAAATCCCGCACTCCAAGCCTGCATGGATGGCTTTTACAGCCGGTTCTTTGTTAAAAAGACGACGGTATGCGGCTATGGCCTTTTGGAGTATGGGAGAATTGGGGTTTGGCGCCCATCCCGGGTACTCCGATTCGTGGGTTACTTGGGCTCCGGCTAAGCAGAAAAGGGCTTCTATGCGCGAGGCCGCATTAAAACGTGCGCTGTTTAGCGCGCTGCGTTGATTGGTGCCGACGCGGATTTCTCCCTCTTTTTCCATTTTTATCGAGGCCAGATTGGTAGAGGTTTCTACCAATCCGGGGATCTCTCTGCTCATAGCCAATACGCCGTGCGGGCAACCGTAAAGTACTGCTATCAAACGGTTACAGGTGTCGGCGTCAAGGAGACGGTTGGGGAGAGGAGTGGAAGTTATTTCGGGCTTGAGTTCGGGGTCGGTACGAAGGTATTCGGCCCTGCATTCAACGGAAAAGCACTGAAACAGGTTGGTAAACCCTTCTAAATCGGAAGGAGAAAGAGTACATAAGGCCCAAGCCTCACGGGGAATGGCGTTTCGTTTGTTGCCCCCCTGAATGTGGGCAATGCCAAAAGTATATTGTTGTTGGGCTTTCCATAAAAAACGCGCCAGCAATTGATTGGCATTGGCCAAATCTTTATGGATTTCGTCTCCGCTGTGTCCGCCTGTACCGCCGCTTATCGATACTTTGAGCGCAATTGATCCCTCGGGCACAGCAGCTGCGGTATACGCAAAGCGGGCGGTGGTGTCGATCCCGCCTGCACAGCCAATAAATATTTCCCCTTCGTCTTCCGAATCTAAGTTTAACAGTATATTGCCGGTGATAAAACCGGGCTTCAGGGCCCTGGCTCCGTCCAATCCGGTCTCCTCCGACACGGTAAAAAGGCACTCCAAAGGGCCGTGTACTGCATCAGTAGCGTCGAGCAGGGCCAACTGCATGGCCATACCGATTCCGCAATCTGCGCCTAAGGTGGTACCTTTTGCTTTGAGCCAGCCCTCTTCTTCGTAGACCGCAATAGGATCTTTAGAAAAATCGTGGAGGGACTCCTCATTCTTTTCGCAAACCATGTCTACATGGCTTTGCAGGACAACCGTGGGGGACCATTCCATCCCAAAGGTGGCCGGTTTGGCAATGATCACGTTTCCGACCCGATCGGTACGGCATACTAATCCCCGTTTAAAGGCAAAATTTTGGAGAAAAGCGCCGATTTCGGCTTCATGACCCGATTCCCGCGGGATTTGGCAAATGTCTAAAAAAGCAGAAAAAACGCCTTGCGGTTCCATAGTTTTATTTCTTGAGCCGTTTTTCTATCTCCACTACATATTGGCGGAATTGGCGGTCGGTATCCATCAGGTCGCAGACTGTATTGCAGGCATGGAGTACCGTAGCATGATCCTTACCTCCTATTTGGGCGCCAATGGAGGCCAAAGAAGTTTTGGTCAGGTTTCGGCTCAGGTACATGGCAATTTGGCGGGCCTGCACTATCTCCCGTTTTCTCGTTTTGGACAACAGGTGTTCGGGTAAAAGGCTAAAGTAGCTGCATACCTCTTTTTGAATGTCGCCTACCGAAACTTCCAATTGGTGAACGCTGACTAATTTTTCGGTCATGGATTCGACCAACTGCATGGTAATAGACTTCTTATTTAGCGTTGCCTGTGCAAGCAGCGACACTAAAGTGCCTTCGATTTCCCGTACATTGGTGGTAATGCGAGAGGCAATATAGTGGATAATCTCGTCGGAAAGTTCAATACCGTCGTGGTAACTTTTGGCCTTGAGGATGGCGGTACGGGTTTGAAAGTCGGGTGCTCCGAGTTCTGCCGACAAACCCCATTTAAATCTTGACAGTAATCTTGGTTCCAGCTCGTTGAGGTTAACAGGAGCCTGATCGGAGGTCAAGATCAACTGTTTATTGGATTGGTGCAAATGGTTGAATATATGGAAAAAAGCATTTTGAGTACGTTGTTTTTCTGCAAATTCATGCACGTCGTCAATAATGAGTACGTCAATCATCTGGTAAAAATGCATGAAGTCGGTCAGTTTGTTGTTTACATTGACGGCATCCATGAATTGGGTCTGAAAACGATGGGCATTTACATACAGTACAATTTTTTCGGGGCTTTTTTCTTTGATGGCAATCCCGATAGCTTGAGCTAAATGGGTTTTACCTAATCCCGATGCGCCATAAAGAAAAAGGGGATTAAAAGTGGTTTTACCCGGATTGTCGGCAATGCTGAGTCCTGCCGAACGGGCTAAGCGGTTGCAACTGCCCTCAATAAAATTGTCAAAATTGTAAATAGGATTTAATTGAGGATCAATCTCTAATTGTTGTAACCCCGGAATAACAAAGGGATTGGCAATGTCCCTGGGTGAAGGGACAAAAGGAACCGTTTTGTTTTTATAGGGATGGCTGGATTGTTGGGGGAGCGTAACCGAACTCCCAAAAGAGTCTACCCGTACGCGGTACTCCAATTTGGCCTGTGGGCCCAATTCGCGGCGTAAACTCATGCTCATCATATCCAAGAAATGTTCTTCTAAGTATTCTCTGAAAAAATCGGAGGGAACCTCAATCGTGAGCACGTTGTCGGATAGTTGAAGGGGGACAACAGGCTCAAACCATGTAGTATAAACATTCTTAGGAATAATATTTCCAATTACCCTCAGGCAATTATTCCAAACCAATGTATGTCTCTCGTTACTCATGTATGGGAACAGGGTGTAAATGGAGTACAAAATTGAGGAAAAAAAAAGGAATAAAAAAATGAAAAAGCACTTGCAAAAATCAAAAAAATTTTAACATTCTTAAAATCAACGGGAAAATTTTTAAAATTTATAATTATTTAATAATGATGTTATTGCAATTAAAAACCTATCCAAAATGCCTTTTGGATGGGGTAAAAAAATTTAGAAGACAGAAATTTTTAAATATTTTTTTGGGTTTTGGCTGATTTGGCTGACTAAATTGTCTACGTTTTCGAGGAGCATGCTGATTTTTTGATACAGTTCGTCGTTCGTTAAAAGTTGCCCGATGGAGCCTTTAGGATTTTGCAGCTCCACGATGAGGTGGTTGAGGTCTCCGATCAATCCGGCTACATCTACTTGCCGTAAGGAGTCGGTAAAAGCCCTCAGGTTGGCTAAGCCAACGCCAATATGTTCGGAGCCTGCCCCAAGTTCCTCTGCCAATTGCCCAAGATTGGTTAAAATGGATCGAATCTGAGGGGCTTCGGTATTCAAATAGGCGCTAAAGGATGAAAATTCTTGCAGGGTGGCGCTGAGGTGGGCTAAACTCTTTTGCAGTAAAGCCTGATTTTCGCTACCTAAAATTGTATTAACTTGTACCACAGCATTTTCTAATCCTATCAATAAAGCGGAAATCTGCTCTTTTAAGGCAGGTAATTCTTGGCTGAGGTAGTCGATGATGTCCATAGAAAGATCGGTCGCCATTGTATCCTTATCGGCCAAAAAACGGGGGCTGTCGCCCATTACAATCCTGATGGCTTTGGTACCCAAAAGATCGGCGCTGTAGATTTGGGCTATGGAGTTAGACGGAATTTTATACTTAGATTCAAGGTTGAGCGAGAGTTCAAAACAGTCGCGTTTCTGATTATAGTCGATCCGGTTGATGGTGCCAATTTTGAGTCCTCGAATATAGACCGGACCGGTATCGGAGATTCCTTCCACGTTTTCGTAAAGGGCAAAATAAGTATTAAAGCGGCTGAAAATATCCCTGCCTTTTAAGAAAAAGACTAACCAATACATGGCTGCCGCAATCAATATTACGGCAATGCCCACTTTAAATTCTTTAGACAGTAGAAATTTCATAGAGGATTAGGGTTGATTTCGACTACAAATGCTTGGGGAAAATCTTTCCGAACCACCCGATTACAATACTCTACCGCATCTTGCCTGAGGTTGAATGATCCGAGCATATATTTATACCATTTGTCGATTTTAGATGAAAAAACCGGAGCGTATCCCTTAAATTCCAAAGAGTTGTCGGGGAGAGGGTTGCTGACTGCCATTATTTGTACCCGATACACGGTGGTTTGGGCGGTTGGGGTAGTCAGGGGGGGAGGAGTGGTCTGAGTAGTCTGGGGAGGTTGAGTGGTCTGAGTAGTCTGGGTGGTTGGAGTGGTCTGAGTAGTCTGAGTAGTCTGGGGTGGTTGAGTGGTCTGAGTAGTCTGGGTGGTTGGAGCAGTCTGAGTTGGTTGCGTGGTTGGTAAAACAGGCGGAACGGGTTGGTCGTAAAGGGCTTTGTATTGCGCAAATGCTTTTAAAAGGGCAGCGGCCAATAAATCCTGTCCATCATTAGTAATCAATACCCTGCGGTCTGCCAAACTGGACATGTATCCGAGTTCGACCAATACGGAAGGCATGGTGGTGCGTACCAACACTACAAACCTGCCCGTTTGAACCCCTCGGTTTTTTGTTATGGGATGTTTGCCCAAGGCATCTTGCACTAAGCGTGCAAACTCCAAACTTTGTTCCGTGTGGGCATTTTGAAGGAGGTTAAATATGATGTAGGATTCGGGATTATTTGGGTCAAATCCCTGATATTTTGACGTATAATCTTCTTCATAAGAAATGACGGAGTTTTCGAGTTTCATTACCTCCATATTGGAAGCGCTCCGTTCCAATCCCATAACGTAGGTTTCGGATCCTGATACCGTTGTATTATTGGCAAGTGCGTTAGCGTGGATGGAGATAAAGAGATCGGCATGGTTTTTGTTGGCAAAATCGGCACGTGCGTCTAAGGGAATTAATACATCTGTGGTGCGCGTATATAAAACAGTCACATCCGGATAACGATTTTGAATGAGTTTGCCTAATTTTAGCGCTACCGCAAGGTTGACGCTCTTTTCAAAACTCTGTCCACTCGGGCTTACGGTGCCCGGGTCTCTGCCGCCGTGTCCGGGATCTATTACCACTGTACGCAAGCTGATACCGTTGGATTGGGCCCATCCGTTTGTTGCCGTAACAAGCGTTAAGAGGGTTAAAAATATGCCCGAACGTATAGTCATGCTGAAAAATTTAGTAATTTTGCAGGATACAAAAGTAGTAAATATTTTTATTAGAACACATTTGTTGGATGTTTCGTAGGTGTTTGGTTTGGTTTGGGCTCTGTTTGTCGTTGGTGTTGGCGCACCAATCGGCGGTTGCTCAAGTGGTCGGCCCCATTCAGGATACGTTAAGTCGCCCCAAAGACACCACGAGCCGTTATGCCCCCGGTTCGATAGATGCCCCCCTCTTTTCGGAGGCTCGAGACTCGCTTATTCAGGATGTTGCAGATGGTAAAAGGTTGTTTTACTATTACGGAGACGTAAAGGTAAAGTACCAGAATATGGAGATGTCGGCGGAATATATGGAGTACAACGCCCATACCAATACTGTTTTTGCCAGCGGAGTGGCAGACACTACAGGCGTTCTGCAGGGTAATCCCGAGATGAAAGAGGGGAATAAGACCTATAATATGGAGACGGTCTACTACAATTTTGACTCGAAGAAAGCCAAAATAAAGAACATTAAATTAACAGAGGGAGAGGGTTTTATTCATGGGAATGACATTAAAAAAATGCCGGACAACTCCTTTAACATAGCCAAAGGATACTATACCACCTGCGATGCAGAAGAGCCCCATTTTCATTTGCAATTGACCAGCGCCAAAGTGGTGCAGGAGGGAGATAAGAAAAAAACGATATTCGGGCCTGCTTATTTGGTACTCGAGGGCGTTCCCTTGCCCTTAGCCCTTCCCTTTGGCTTTGTGCCGGATCGGCCCGATCGGGCCGGAGGCTTGCTGATGCCTAACTACGGAGAGGAAGTTGCCCGTGGTTTTTTTCTCAAAGGATTAGGCTATTATTTTGTTTTGGGGGATCATTTGGATTTCTCGGCTACCGGAGATATTTATACCTTGGGTTCTTGGGCTTTCCGTGCCACTTCCCGCTACAAGACCATGTATAAGTTTGACGGTAATTTTAACATAAATATCTCTACCGACGTTACCGGAGAACGGGGATCTCCCGACTTTTTTCAAGACAAAAACTTTGGTGTAGAATGGTCTCATAATCAGGATGCCAAAGCCCGTCCGGGCACTACTTTCCGGGCCAACGTTCGTTTTTCCAGTCCTTCTAACAGCAGGTACAACAGCCAAAACGTACAACAGGCCTTACAAAATCAGATTGCCTCAAGTATTGCTTATTCCAAGGCCTTTTTGGGCACCCCTTTTCGGTTGTCGGTAAATTTCAACCACAGCCAAAGTGCGCGAGACAGTTCATACGCCCTGACGGTTCCCAATTTTACCTTTAATATGGATCGGATTTTCCCTTTCAAGAAAAAAGATCGTGTGGGAAAGGAACGTATGTATGAAAAATTTGCGCTAAACTATTCCACTACTTTTGATAACAGAATGAATTTTAAGGCTTCGGATGTAAAAAACGGAGATCTTTTTAAGAAAATGAAGAGCGGAATGCAGCATACCTTTGGGATTACCTTACCTTCCATGAGCCTGTTTAAATACATACAGCTTTCTCCTTCGGTCAATTACGGAATGAACTGGTTTTTTCAACACAAAGAAAAAATATACGACCCCGAAACCAAAAAAGAAGTCGATATTGTTAACGATCCCTTTACCAGTTTTGGGATTACCCAAACCTACAGCGGCTCTTTGTCGCTCTCTACCCGTTTGTATGGGATATTCCCTTTTAGCGAGAAAGGAGCGCTCCAACGGATTCGGCATATCTTGACTCCATCGGTAAGCGTAAACTTTAGGCCGGAACTGGGAACGCCTGCCAATGGCTGGCGAACGCTCTCTTATGTAGATGCGAGTGGAAAATCCATTTGGAAAGAGTACAATATCTACGAGGGATCGGCCTATCCCTATCCCTCCAAAGGCAAAACGGCTGGTTTGAGTTTTTCTTTGGGAAATAACTTAGAAGCCAAAGTGAGAGATAAAAAGGACACTACCGCCGGAGGCCAAAAAATCGTTAAACTGATTGATAATTTGGCAATTTCGGGCAGTTATAATTTTTTGGCGGACTCCATGAATTTGTCCAACATCGGGGTAAGCATGAATACAACCATTATGCAAAAGCTTGCCATAAATGCCAATGCCAATTTTAACCCATACGCTGTGGGCGCCAACGGTCAACCCATAGCTACCTTCAATATAGTAAAGGAGGGACGCTTAGCCAGAATGACCGGAGCCAGCCTCTCGTTCAGTTATCAGTTTTCGGGTAAAGGAGGATCCGATCAAGGGGGGAGTACGCCGGTAAATTCGTATAAATTAATTTATTATCATCCTGTTACCGGAGAGTATATACCGGGCGGATGGGTCTATTATATGTCTCCCGATATTCCCTGGTCCATCAACTTTAATTATAACTACAACTATTCGCTCTCGTACACACCTACCGATAAAGAGTTATTAAAGGTGCATAACCATACCCAAACAATTGGCATATCGGGACAACTTAAACTGACCAAAGATTTTAATATGAATCTGACTACCGGTGTGGACGCAATGAAACTCAAACTGACCACCACACAGTTTTCGGCCACCTACGATCTGCATTGTTTTACGATTTCGGTCAGCTGGGTGCCTGGAGGAAAATGGGCTCAATGGTCCTTTAATATCAGGGCAAAAGCCTCTGCCCTGGCGGACTTGTTAAAGTATGATAAGACGGCGAGTTTTTGGGACAGGTAAACAACAGAAAATTATATGAAAACGATTGCAACCAAAAATGCCCCCCAAGCCATTGGCCCCTATAGCCAGGCTGTGGAGGCGCACGGTTTTTTATTTGTTTCGGGACAATTGGGTATTGACCCTGCTTCCGGAACGTTTGTGGCCGGAGGGCTCAAAGATCAAACTTCGCAGTGCCTGACCAATGCAAGGGCTATTGTTGAGGCTGCCGGCCTGAGTATGTCTCAGGTGGTTAAAGCTACGGTTCTTTTGGCCGACATGAATGATTTTGCCGATATGAACGAGGTCTACGCCACCTTTTTTCAGGAGCCTTTTCCGGCCAGGGTTGCTTTTCAGGCTGCTCGATTGCCCAAAAATGCTTTGGTCGAAATTGATCTGATTGCAGCAAAATAGTTGCGGTATTAAAAATTTGTTTTATCTTTGTGCCGCCTGAGGGTTTCTGCCTCCGGCGTTACTCCTTATTATTTCTTCTATTTTTACATGTACGACATTATTGAATTGAGCAATAAAAGCCTTAATGAGTTGAGGACTATTGCCGAAACCTTGAACATCAAACGTATTTCTGCCATCGGCAAAGCGGATTTGGTATACCGAATCTTAGACGAGCAGGCTATTCAGGGCACCGATATTCCCGGAACCCGCAAACGCAGAGGTCGCCCCCCAAGGCGAGACAAAATGCAGGTCCGGAACAACGAAAGTAAACCGGACGCTCTTCCTGTTTCCCCGCCTGCGGAGGTAGCGCCGCCTTCCTCTGAGGTTAAAGATAATAAAGAAGCCCCCAAAGCCCGTCGCAGAGGGAGACCAAAAAAATCCCCGCCCTCGCCTGTGGTGGCAGAAACCCCTGTGGAAAAGCCTGCCATAGAACCGCCATCTCCAAAAATTGAAATACCCAAAGAGCAACCTGCCCATCCTAAAGATCAGGTACCGAGGGGAAATCGGGACTGGAAGCATCAAAAGAGGGAAAAACGTACTTTTCCGGAACAATCCGTTCCTGTGGCTCAGGAGCCTTCTCTTCGTCCTGAGTCGGCGCCTCAGAAAAGTCAACAACTGCCTCCTCCTCCTCTCCATCCAAACCCTCCAAAGAAAACCGAATACGAAGGTTTGGTAGAGGCCATTGGGGTGCTGGAACTGATGCCGGACGGATATGGTTTTTTACGTTCGTCTGACTATAATTACCTCAATTCTCCCGACGACATTTATATATCTCTCCAGCAGATCAAAATGTACGGGCTCAAGACAGGCGACACCATTGTGGGTGAGATCAGGCCTCCTAAAGAAGGAGAAAAATATTTTCCCTTAGTCAAATTGAACCAAATCAATGGCAGGGATCCCGAGTTTATCCGCGACAGGATTCCTTTTGACTTTCTTACCCCCCTCTTTCCCGACGAAAAGTTTAAACTTACCGGCAACGGGCACAATAATATCTCTACCCGCGTGGTGGACCTTTTTGCCCCCATCGGAAAGGGGCAACGGGGTTTGATTGTGGCGCAGCCTAAGACGGGTAAAACTGTTTTGCTCAAAGACATCGCCAATGCTATCGCCGCCAATCATCCCGAAGTATACATGATTGTTCTTTTGATCGATGAGCGCCCCGAAGAGGTAACCGATATGGCCAGGAGCGTTCATGCCGAGGTGATAGCGTCTACCTTTGACGAGCCGGCCGACCGCCATGTTAAGGTAGCAAGTATTGTATTGGAAAAAGCCAAGCGTTTGGTCGAATGCGGCCACGACGTGGTGATTTTGTTAGACTCCATTACCCGTTTGGCCAGAGCCTTTAACACCGTGCAACCGGCTTCGGGCAAGGTGTTGAGCGGCGGGGTAGAGGCCAATGCCCTTCAAAAGCCCAAACGCTTCTTTGGCGCCGCCCGAAATATCGAAAACGGAGGATCCCTCACCATCCTGGCCACCGCCTTGATTGATACCGGATCTAAAATGGACGAGGTTATTTTTGAGGAGTTTAAAGGAACCGGTAATATGGAATTACAGTTAGACCGCAAATTATCCAATAAACGCATATATCCTTCGGTAGACGTAACCCTGAGCAGTACCCGCCGCGACGACCTGCTTCATGATAAGGATACCCTCAACCGCACGTGGATATTACGCAACTATTTAGCCGACATGAATTCGGTTGAGGCCATGGAGTTTATGAAAAGCCGCCTGCTCCGTACCGAATCCAACGAGGAGTTTTTGGTCTCGATGGGTAAAGAGTAAAAGAAAAGGGAGGTCTCAAACCTCCCTTTTTCTTTTAGTTGATGGTAACTCCCGCCGGCACTTCAAAAATAGAGGCAGGCGGAGCATTTAAATCAATGGAAAGAATTCGGGTTGACGTTTTTATGGGGCCCATATTTCCCTCTGATTTCAAAACGAGGGAGCCGTAGCAGAGGCAAGTGACGTCCATATTGAGGGCCGGATACTTTACGTTGATTTTCCGGCAGGCATAGCCCAAATAATTCTCCTGTCCCAATTCTGTGATTTCTACGTCTTGGGATGGGTTTCCTTCCAGCGCTTGCTTTAATGTTTCCTCTGCGCTTCCGGAGGAGGGGTCCAGTTCGTACTTAGTTCCGGTTTTTTCGTTCAGGTCAATGTCCCAGTGAGTGGTTCCCTTGGTAATTTGCAACTTGTTGTTTTGGGTGGTAAAACCAAATACCTTAATTTCGGATTTGTCTTCCACAGCTTGCCACGCTCCAAACCGGCTAAAATAGGTGGTAAGCTTGACTTCGATGCCCATGACTTCGGCCACCTGCACGTAGGTGCCGTGCTCAAAGGGAAATTTATCTGCATCTTTGGGGGCGGGAAGAATGGGGCCGTCGTAAGGATCAGGTTCAGTCGGAGTAGCATTATTTGCCTTTTCGGCAGCTGCTACTCCCTGTTCTATTCCCTTTGCCGCAGCTTCGGCTCCCTTTTCTGCCGCTTCAACGCCTTTTTCGGTCGCCTTATCAACCGCTTTGTTTACGGCCTCTTCTGTTTTTTCTTCTGCCTTGCGGATGGCCGCTCTCTCTGCCGCGTTTTGGATAGCATTGTTCAACCTGTTTACAAATTGCGCCTGCACCGGCATGCACCATAAGGCAAGCAGGCTCACAATAAGCAGGTTTCTAAAGATGCTCATCTATTTTAGAATTTAAAAGCAACCCCAAGGTTGATGACGGAGTAGCCATAGCCCAATTCGGCAAAGGCACCAATGGCGTCGGTAAAGTAGTAGCGGGCGCCAAGAAAGAAAGCATAGGAAAACCCACCGGCTCCGGCAGAACTGCCCGGATAAGAGTCGCGTCCTATCCATTTGGTGTTGGCAATATCGTAGCCCATATGAAGGCCGGCATAAGTATCTAATTTATCGACTAATGCATAGTGAAAACTCCCGCGTACGCCCAGAACAATATAGGTAGTCCTCCAATAATCAACCCACTTGATTGATTTATAGCCGACCATTCCGCCTACGCCAATGGAGCTTTTTTCGTCAAAGAGATTGTCAATAATGCAATGATCAAAGGATGCCGTGATTAAGGGCGTTTTTTTGAGGCCTGATCCGTTCCAGTTGCCGGTGCCTAAATATCCGCCAAGGCCAACGCCAAGACTGACGACATTATCGCCTTTTGCAAAAGAGGGCTGTTGGGCTGATGCCGAAAAAACAGTGCCAAAACAGATGGCAAGAGTTAGAAATAGATTTTTTTTCATGATGTTAAGTGTTTAATATTTTAATTAGGGTTATCTCCGGAGGACTATTATGCCACAAAGATTCATATTTTTTTGGAATTATGCAACTTCCAAATGGGGAATTTACCGTTACAGTCCGCAAAAATAAAGTAAACTTCCCAATGTCAAGCCAATAGTAAACTTAATCGCTTTGGCTTTTACAAAGGCCTTTTTGCTTTCGGCGAGCAAGGGGAGGGCCGTATGTCCGTCTTGAACAAAAGAGCTTGTAAATAAGACGCTAAATGGCGCTACTCCGGAGGCAAAGAGGGCAATAAAAATCAGATGAGGTCCCGATTCGGGGATCAATCCGATCAGGGCGGCTACGAGCAAAATAAAGTAGCCGTTTTGCGCTACCCAAAGATCAATATGTAAATAGGGCAGCCCAACTGCAATAAAGAGTAAGGCGCCAAAAGTCCAAAGAAAGATACGGGGCAGGTGCTTGAGAATAATATGACCCCAAAGGTGTTCCGAAATAAAGTGTTCGTTGGCCATAGCGGTAAGAACTACCGTAAAGAGGCCCAACAGGGCAAAGAGAAGGTTGATCCATTGCTCGCTAAAGATAGCGGCCTCGTGTTCTTCGTGTTCTAACAAGCCAAAGCCCAATGCAAGAACAAAGGCCAGGAGCGTCAGCAGGAGGATAACTCGTTTAAAGCTGAATATCTTTATATTGCGTTTCCAATCCCCCCAAATGGCGGTATGTATTCCGTGTTGGCAATCATCGTGTTGGTGTAAGGCATAATGATCCTTGCCTGCAAAGGGTACCGGATGACTTTTGATGAGTTTGTCGACTCCCCACCCCACCCACAAGGCCATCGGAAAGAGTATGGCTGTCAGCAGCAACGCCGTACGGGGAACAGTGGCAAAAAGAACAAATGCTTCGTCGCCCACAGTGCTGATCATCATGGCCATCAAAGCGCCAAAAGGGAGAATGCCGTGGGTGTAGAGCGACACGGCGGCAAATCCTCCTATACAGCCCGGAATCAACCCCAGCAGGGCGGCCAAACCGATTTGCCTTATCCGGCTCCCTTTTAATCGTTCAAAAGAGCGCCCCTGAGAATGAATATTGATGTACTCAATCAGCAACATCATGACCATTACCAAGCCGGTAATCAGCAGGCTGTTTTTTAAGACATCAAAGAGTACTTCCATGGATAGCGTCAAATTGTTGAATCAGGGCGGCTGCGGCGGCAAAAGAGTCGAGGCTCCCTTCTAATACTTTTTGTTCGTAGACAGGGAGCAGGGTTTCCATTTGAGGATTCCCAAAGAAACGGTTCCGGAGCGTTTCGTTAATGGTTTCGTTCATCCAGTAACGTGCCTGTTGGCGCCTTTTTTGCTCCATATAGCCGTTGGCGCGAATAAGGGTAAAGTAGTCGTTGATTTTTTGAAGGATGGTGTCCAATCCGGTATGCTCCATGGCCGATGCGGTAAGGACGGCGGGCGTCCATCCCGATCCGGTAGGAGGAAAAAGGTGCAAAGCATTTTGGTAGAGCGCCTGAGCCAAAGATGCTTTTGGTACGTTCTCCCCGTCTGCCTTATTAATCACAATCAGGTCGGCCATCTCCATGATTCCGCGTTTAATCCCCTGCAACTCGTCTCCGGCGCCGGAAATCATCAACAAGAGAAAAAAGTCGGTCATAGAATGAACGGCTACTTCAGATTGTCCTACGCCTACGGTTTCGATAAAGATGACGTTGTAACCGGCCGCTTCGCACAGGATAACGCTTTCGCGCGTTTTTCGGGCTACACCCCCCAAAGATCCTGCATTGGGAGTGGGGCGAATAAAGGCTTTGGGGTCGCCGGCTAATCGTTCCATCCGCGTTTTGTCGCCCAAAATACTCCCTTTGCTCCGCTCGCTGCTGGGGTCTATGGCCAAAACGGCCAACTTATGCCCCCTTTGGGTAAGGCAAGAGCCAAATGATTCAATAAAGGTACTTTTGCCTGCCCCCGGGACTCCGGTAATACCAATTCTCATGGAGTTTCCGGAAAAAGGGAGGCAGGCTTCCAATACGCTATGGGCTATTTGCTGATGGTCGGAGCGGGTACTTTCCAATAAGGTAATGGCTTGAGACAGAAGGGAAACATTGCCGGAGCGGATTCCGTTGATATAGGTTTGGGTGGCATGCTCCGGAGTCTGATTTTTTTTATAAAAGAAAGAGGCCTGAGGATTGACCACAGGAGGTTGGGGGACGCCTTCATGTATAAAAAGTGCGCTGTCCGACATGCCTTGTACAGTTATGGAGTCACGGTGCCGGTTACGCTCAGGCTCATGATGGGCCGAGAGGGCACATTGGTGATAAGGGTAACGACCGCGACGATTTCTCCTATCATGTTTGAAGTATCGATACCCACCGCGATGGTTTCGCTTTTTCCGGGAGCTATGGCGGTTGGGGCTTTTACGGTGACTCCGTCCTGTGGAATAGCCTTGTGGATCACCAAAGGAGTGCGTCCCCGGTTCGAGATGGTAAAGCTTTTTTCGATTTTGCTTCCTCTTTTGGCTTGATCAAAGGAGGTCCATGTTTGTTCGGCCAGCAGAATCGGGGCGTTGGCCAACTCTTCTTTGGTATAATTTTTAAAATTATCCCGAATCTCCGCGGCAATCTCAATAGGAGCGGTTCCTTCCGGTTTTCCATTGATACAAGGCTGGGCAGAATACGTTACCGTGCCCCAATCGGTATGTATACGGGTATCTACCGTATAGCGGAGGTATCCGATTTCTCCCGGTTTGAGTTTTTTAGGATAGACGCTAATTATTAATCCTTTGCTTATTTTGGTAAAACCGACTTCAATGGCGGATTTGCCGGTATTGACCACCTGAGCCGAATCGGTTTTGTGTTCTCCCTGTGCAATTTGGCCAAGATGATATTGGGAATTTCTCAAACGAAAAGAGCTGTATGCCACGGGAAAAAGTTCGGACAGGCTCTTCTTTTTTTCGTGTACAATACCTTTTATCTTAAGTATTATAGGAAGATCGGTTGCCGTAGAGTAGACAGTCAGCGTTTTTTCGAAGGGATAAGGCCCTTGATCATTTGAAAAAGTGACGGAGATTTGGCCGCTTTTTCCGGGCATTACGGGCGCTTTGTCCCATTTGGGATCGGTGCAGCCGCAGGAAGTAAGTACTTGCTGGATTACAATGGGGCGACTGCCTTTGTTGGTGTAGTTGAAGGTGCAACTCTTTTTTCCGTCGGAGAGGAGTATATCCCCAAAGTCATGGACTAACTTGGTAAAGACCAAGTCGGATTCCGGTGGTACCTGCGCCCAAATTTTTGGAACAAACAAGCACAACATCAGACAGATGTACGATATTTTCCGTTCCATACGCAATAATATTTTCAAATTCACGTCAAAGATAGTACATTTGCGCGGAAAATAATTTAATCATTACATCATGGCTCACAAAATTACTGAAGATTGCGTTGCATGCGGATCGTGCATTGACGAATGTCCCTTAGAAGCAATTTCTGCCGGGGATATCTACTCAATTGACCCTGAGGTATGCGGCGATTGCGGTACCTGTGTTGATGCTTGTCCTACAGGCGCAATAGTTCCCGCATAAATTTCCGAAAATCGGAGTAATAAGGAGGTTGCCGTACAGGTGCAGGCAACCTCCTTTGTTTTGCTGTTTAATAACCACCGAATAGGTATATGGCGACCATTCGCACGCCTGAGTAAGGCTGTCGCTATTGTACAAAAACCGAGCTGGCAATGCTAATTTGGGACGAGAGGGTTTTCTTTACGCCATCTATCCAAAGTAAGGCCCTAAAAGGGGTTGCTTGAGTCGGGATAAGATCAATGCCTGCCACATAGACTTGGCCGCTTGGGGCGGCAAAAACAGAGAGCGCAAGGGCATTGTTAGTCGAAAAGAGTCGTTGGGGCGTTCCGTTGCTCCAAAGCATGGCTTCAAGGAGATCACCTCCTGTGCTCTGGCTTAAGCCTCCTGCCACAAGAATACGGTTTTGGGTTACAAAAACCGAACCAGCCGAAGCAGGGCCGGAGGGGAGTATCTGTGCCGTTCCGTTGCTCCAGAGGGTGGCCGCAGAAAAGGAAGAAAGATCATCAACGCTATAGAATCCGGCCACATAGACCACTTTATTATACACGAATACAGAAGTTGCTTGAGAAGAGCTCAGAGAGGGATCGTCTACCTCCAAAGTAGTGGAAATGACAGGATCATCTCCCGTAACGCTCCATAAAGTAGCCCTTGCATAACAGCCTCCGACTGCATAGACCACATCCTTATACGCAAATACCGAGAACGCTTCCGAAGGAAAATAGGAGAGATCGATGGCCTCGATATGGGTTAAATCGTTTCGGGCTATTTTCCATAAACAGGCTGACAGGTAGTTTTGGCCCACAACAAAAATAGCCTCATCGGTTACATAAACAGAATGAGCAACAGATTGATAAACGGTTTCACTGAGGTGGATCGGGGGCTCATTTTTTACCCAGAGCGTAGCATACGATATTCCCTCGATTCTTTCATATCCTGCCACATAAAACGTTTGGTCTTTTACAAACACCGATTCGGCAGCAGATCCCTCTTCGGAAAGTATTGTTGGCGATCCGTTGAGCCAAAGAGCGGCCTTACTGTTTTCTTGCCCTGCCACATAGACGGTTTCGGAATTTTGGCTGACTTTGAGGGTGGCTTTGTCGCCGTTGGCGGCCATAAAGGTAATGGCGCCTGAACGTGGTGAATCAGAATCACCCACGACGGTAACGGTGATAAGTTTACTGCCGTTAAACCCATCATCCGAAAGCGACAGCCATTTGGGCGCGTCAAGGAGTGTCCAAGGCATGGAACAGGTAACGAGAACCTCCTCAGAAGGCGCTTCTCCAAAAAAGAATATGCTGTTGGGCGCAACGGAAATTACTCCGGGCATGCAGCAGTTGATCTCTTGGCAACCGAGATGCAGAAATCCGCCCAGGAGGAGTAGGGGAATCCAAAATTTTTTCATGGATGATTTTGTTGAGCGTTCAATCATCTGAACATCGTTACGGTACTACCGAGGGGGGAGAATCTCCTTTGAGGGTAATTGAGTAACTTTGAGTATGGCCTTATCGCCGTTGGCAGCTATAAAGGTAACGATCCAATAGCGTGGCTCATCGGTGTTTGACTTAGCAAAAAAACCAACCGATCCCACAGGGTTGTTGTCAAGTATGTCGTAATCCAGCCAGGGGGGCAATGCATTTTTTCCGCCTTTGATAACCCAACTCACGGTAGAGGTAACCGTAACTTTTTGAGTACTTATGGGGGGAGGAGCTACGACTTTGGTGGCAGGAGCCGCAAGAATGTTGGGATTAACGTAACCGGAAAGGGTAATGCTTTGGGGATCAATAGAAATTACGCCGGGCATACAGCAGTCGTTGGCTTCGCAACCGTAGAACACGAATCCGGTCAATACAAGAAGGGGAAAGAGAAGTTTTTTCATTAAGAAAATTTGTTGAGTGTTAATAAATTAAATTGACAACGCAAAAGTACGCATTTTTTTGATTGGTTCTTCTCGTTAACCCCTTTGGATTGCCCACAACATATTCTGGTTGCCGCTTATTTTACAACAATCGAATAGGCGTAAGGCGACCATCTGCCCGGTGTTTGGGGAAGAAATTGCAAGTTCTCCTTGGGAGACCAAAAGGCGGCCTCGTCGTAGAGGTGGGTTTGATACTTGCCGGCAATGTACGGCGTGCCGTCGTCTGTTGCAAATAACGAGAATACGCGGGTGAGCTCTATGGGCAGAGAGGACGGAAGAATATTTTGCTCGATTTGCGGTTGGGTGAGCCTGATATAGAGGAGCGGATTTGGTCCGTATGGACTACCGATCAGATGAACCCCATCGTTTTTGTCTACAAACAACGATTCAAAGATCGGGACTTCGGAAAAAATGTAGGTATGTTCCACCACTCCGCCTTTTACAGACCAAAGTAAGGCTTTGTTGTTGTTCGTTCCTGTTATATATATTGTTCCGTCAGATGCTGCTCCAATCTGCGCATCAATCCAGGGGGTAGATCCTTCTAAAGAAAGGGTGGTTAATGAGGAGGTCCCTTTTTTTAAAATCCAAAGGACCGGTTGTCCGGACATAGTAACCCCGACAACATACACATCCTCTTCGGCAGTCACGTATACCGAGTTTTTGGAGAAGCCCAAACCATTGGTTAAGGGGATAATACAAATATCGTCGTTATTTGCCCTGTCAAGAATCCAAAGGAAAGCATTAAACCCTGCTCCTCCGGCTACATAGATTTTTTGATCCGTTACGTATAGCGAAGCAGCCCGCAGAAACATACCCAAATTATTCGGATCCGGAAGAACGATGGGTTCCTGTTGATCAATCCACAGGAGGGCGGCATTAGGAGACTCCTGGTCTCCTGACACGTATACGTGACCATCGTCGGTAACAAAAACTGAACGTGCTTCGGAGCGCTCAGGAGCACCGCTCTTAGGGAGAAAATGAGCGATTTGGTCGATCCACAGAACAGCATGCCAATCGCCATCTCTTCCTGCCACGTAGATCGCAGGCGTATGAGGCACGTTTTCCTCACTATTCTGTGCTTTTTGGTTGACGGTGAGGATGACTTTGTCTCCATTGGAGGCCATAAAAGAGACGATGCCCTTGCGATCAACATCTTTTCCATCTATTATCGTAACGGAAACCGTTTCGTCGGCGCCATGCCCGGAGGCGGGGGTTATCGCTAACCATGCAGGCACTACGTCGTACAAAGTCCAGTTCACCGGGCAGCTGATAGTTACGTTTTTAGAATCCTGAGCCCCGGAAAGGGTAAGGGAAGAGGGAGAAACAGAAATGATGCTGGGCATACAGCAATCAGTTCCACTGCAGCCGGTTATCATGACTCCGGCCAAAATCGTGGGTAAAAGTAATTTCTTAATCATTTTTTTTTCGGCAAAGGTATGGGTAGCCAAAGGCGCCCGCCAAACAAAAACATTCAGATTTTCTTATGACTGAATAGGTTTTTTTTATAAGGATTTTTTGCATGACTTCCTTTTCAAGTATCCGTATCGCTGTTTTAGGACACGGACAGTTTTTAACATTTCTCCCTCGAAAACAGACCATTTACGACAGTTCAGATACCACGCATTGGTTGTCCGACTGATGCCCGTTACATTTCAAAAGTTTTTATTCAGTAAGTGCTGCCGTGTGCGACATATCGCGAATGATGACTCCGTCGTCAAAAATCTCGTAGGCAAACACCCAAATTTTTTCGAATACTGCACACCGATAGCCAAGTGCTCGCCATTTTTTGAAGCGACATAGAGCATAATCGGCTGAATTTGATAATGAGGCAACAAAATTTTCCATACGCTTGATACGAATCTCTGCCGCTATCTCAGAAAGTTTTAACTCGTCAATGAGGTAGATTTGATTTCTCTGATTTTGTTCCAAAGAAGATAGGGAATGACGACTTCACGCATGGTTAAAATGTTCTTTCACTTGTCGCCTCAGTTCGTCAAAAAATTCGCTTGCAGGACGACCGTCGCATTGAGCAACTGCCTCTTTACAACTCTTCTTCCTTAGATCCACAACTGTTGCAAAGGAAAGTGTGCGGGTAAATTTAACAAATTGTTTGGCCTGCGGGGTCTTTGTATCTATTTCTATCTATTTCTATCATTGTTTTCATATAAGAGGATCTTTTATACTCAGCAAAGGTAGCATTTCTTTTAAAATGGTAAAATATTCGTGATGGAAACAGTTAATACACATTCCAACTCAGCCTTTATGGTCTATTTTTGACAGACCGTTATGCTTTTTAATTAATATACTTTTATATCGTCAAAATAAATGGTTGAAAAAGTTGCTACCAGTGCAATTTTTGTGGGCACGTTTGATAAATCAAAAACAGTTCTTGTATCGGATCCTTTGGTAAATTGCTGTAACACATCATCTATATAAACTTGGTACGTCATATTTATGAGGTCGCACTCTATGCTAACCTTATACCATGTTCCAACAGGAAAAGTATTGTCCGAAATATAGTCGCTGGCGCCGATGCCGTTATTTGCACCAAATTTTCCACCGTTATAGTGAATTCCGACTACAATCGATGAATTTGCGTACAATCGTACAGGTCTATCGGTGGAAGGTGAAGTTGTAGAGAATTTAACTTCATAATTTAAAATATCTGGGAGCGAAACGGGCAGTGCGTGTTGCAGTTCGGCTCCCCCAGTATTACCGACCATATACAAATAGTTATTTCCGCCGGACGATATAACTTTTTGATTTCCGCCGCCTGTACCCGGTGAAGTCAAAGTCCAGTCGGGTAGCGTTGAGGCAAGTGTACCATCGGCAAAACCCTCAAAATCTTCATTAATAAGATAAGTCGGCGCCACTACCGCCTCCCACTTGGCATAGAGCGTAATATCGCCGGTAACGGTATATGGAAAAGTAACCG
>WRJW01000219.1 GCA_009778375.1 Bacteroidota bacterium | reverse complement strand
GGAGAAAGGCATATCCAGTCAAAATGGCCCGACAAAGGATAAGCCCCCGAAGTCTCTAAAAAAATCTTCAGGCCGTAATGATGCAACAGATCACAGAGCGGCAATAAAGGATACCGTAATGGCTCTCCTCCGGTTATTACTACCGATTTGGAGGGATGTGCGGAGGCCCGCGCTCCCATATCTTGAATGGAGGTAAGCGGATATAAATCCGGATGCCAGGTTTCTTTAGCATCGCACCACGAACAGCCAATGTCGCAACCTCCCAGCCGGATGAAATAGGCCGGTTTTCCACTGTAAAAACCCTCTCCCTGAATGGTATAAAAATCTTCTGCCACAGGGAGGTATTTACCATGCTGCAATATGGAATCAATGGTCGGCATAAATCGCAAATGTAGATAAAATGATAAAGAAATCCAAATGGCTAAGGATTTAATGGCTCGTAATACTTTAAGGGATGATTGGGCAACAAATCGGGATGAAAGATACTAATCAGATCTGCCAACAAGAGTTGGGGCTCTGTTACGCCTGTTTCCCAAAAATCGGAACCGCCTTGAGGCGTATTTCGGCGGGTATTGTTATACACGCGTCCGCTCAAAAAGGCTGGCATTTGGGCAAATCTCGCATCATGTCCACTTAGGGCATGTAAGGTGCGGAAGGCATTTGGATGTAGCCAATAGTCTGCTTCCAAAGCGTAGAGACAGGCCTGTTCCAAACTGACCGTATGGCTCTCCTTGATTCCTTTGCGGCTGCCCAATACACGGGCGCCGGCATCTTCAAATAGTTGAGTCAGATAGTTGTCTCCTCCAGGTATGTACCAGACGTCTTTATAGGGAGCGTTCAGCAGCACCTTGACGCGGACGCTGTATCGGACGCTTTCCTTGAGGGAAGTGTATTGGTGGCAGATATCTTCGAATTGAATCTTTGCTTTTTCTATAACTTGAGGTTCAAAAAAAGCAGCAAAGGCCAGTAAGTATTCGGCTTTGCCCAAGGGATGGGTTTCTAAATAATCGCTTATGTATACGACCTGCAATCCTAATTTGGCCAAAGGCTCCAAAAAAGCATTAGAGGCTCCAGAAATGCCGTAGGCAAAAACAACGTCAGGATGGAGAGCGAGCAGGGTTTCGTAGTTTAACCCTGCCTCGTAGCCAACATCAATTATGGCGTTGGAGGCAGTAGCTGCTCTAATTTTGGGGTTAGAAACATATTTGGCTCCGGATACTCCTGAAATACAACTGTCTCTATCCAAGGCAGCCAGGTAAGCAATATGGGTGGTCGACAAGCAAACGGCATTTTGAACGGGCCAAGGGATGTGTCCCGCTTTTCCCTGATGGAGCAGAGAGTCTTTGCGGGGGTAAATAACGTAGCGAAAATTTCCGGCAGCCCCTTTTTGCCAACTGTTTTTTATGGAAAGTATACGGTTTTCTCCCTCCTTTCCTAAGGCAAATCCCGCCGCATAGGACGGCTTATAAAGGGACGATCCGGATTCATCTGTATGGATACTCCCCCCTCCGCAAGAACTTAAAAAAAAAGTAATCAAACAGAAGAGTATCAGGTGCTTCATAAAAATTGGGTAGAGCCTCCCACGGGATTTGAACCCGCGACCTGCTCATTACGAATGAGCTGCTCTACCGCTGAGCTAAGGAGGCTTTGAGGCAGCAAAGGTAAAAATTTTTTTATCATAATTTAGCTTTATATTTGCCGAAGCATTTATATGAAACAATACGACATAGTAGTAGTAGGCGGAGGGCCGGCGGGCCTGATGGCGTCTGGATGTGCAGCTGCCACAGGGTGTTCGGTTTTGCTCTTAGAAAAGATGGATCAATGCGGAAGAAAGCTTTGTATCACCGGCAAAGGCAGGTGTAATATAACCAATATTAAAAAGTGGGACGATTTTTCTGCCCATATCTATCCGCAATCCGATCCTCTTCGCCCCGCCTTTAGATGTTTTTCCAACAGGGATGTAGTCTCTTTTTTTACCCGTATTGGCATCTATTCGCAGAGAGAGCGCGGCGACCGAATCTTTCCGCTGTGCGAAAGCGCGCCCATGGTGAGGGACGCTCTGGTAAAATGGGCTGCCAAAGAGGGGGTAGAAATAGTAACCGGAGCCAGAGTGGCGGCTTTAGCATCGGCAAATAACAAAATAGTATCGATTCAGTACCGGAGGCAGGGAAGAGCGTTAAGCGTGGCTTGTGGTGCATTGGTGCTGGCTACGGGAGGGTATTCGTTTCCCTTAACCGGATCTGAGGGAGACGGCCACCGTATGGCAGCAGACCTTGGACACAAGGTGACGCCCTGTTTTCCTGCTTTGACCGGATTAATGCCCAAGGATTACGACAGACGTTTACAGGCATTGACGCTAAATAATGTTGGACTTGGGCTCAAGATTGACGGGGATTTAGTACGGGAAGAATTTGGAGAGGTTTTATTTACCGATCAGGGCATCGAAGGTTCTTTGGGCTATCGACTCAGTAGACAAGTAGTATCAGCCATGAGTATGGGTCGGCAGGTATCGTTGGTACTCAACCTGAAAGCGGCCATTCCTCCGGAGCAATTGGAGGCGCGTTTACACAGAGATGTAGAACGATTGGGAGCCGAACAGGTAGCCATCTTTTTGCGTCACTATATGCCAAGGGAGCTGGTTCTTCCCTTTATGAATTATCTCGATTTTTGGGCGAGCGACCTCATGTCCGGTTTAAAGCCTGAGCAGGTGCAAAAGTTGTGGCAAGGACTTCAACACTGGGAAGTGCCCATTGTGCGTTATGGAGGATTTGATCGGGCGATTGTTACCGCCGGAGGGGTTTCACTAACCGATGTTCGAAAAAAAGATATGCGGTCTCGGATCGTAGAAAACCTCTTTTTTGGCGGAGAACTCATAGATTTGGACGGCGATACGGGTGGGTATAACTTGCAGATTGCCTTCTCTACCGGAGCCTTGGCAGGGAAAAAGGCAGCGGAATTAGTGCAGGCTAAAGTGTAGCCGGAGCGCTCCGTTGCGGGAGGCGACTATTTGGGAGGGGACCAAAAGAGGAGTGGGCGGATGGAGTTCTATCCAGATCAGATCGCCCATCCTTAGAGATATGGAGCGTGAAATATCTGCAATGCTTTGGTCGATAGAGCGGTTTAAGCCCCCTTGCCACTCTTTCCATGCAAAAACTTCCTCTTCTTGAAGAGGATCAAAAATATCCGATAGGGGCGCCGAATAGTCCAAAGCACAGGCGGGGGCCCAGGAAGCCCCCGCTGCGCTGTTTTGTTCGAGTAGATCGGTAGCATAGAGGCAAAAGCCTAAAGCTGTTTCGTGATAATAACGAGGCGCAAATTGAGGGGCGATGTGGCGTCCTAATCGGGTAATTCTAACAACTAAAGCCAAAGATCCGCTAATTCGCGGGCAATGATCGGGAAGATAAAAGCACCGACCGTTACGCAAGAGGGCGGTGTCGGGCTTGAGATAAAAATGGGGGCTTTGAACGGGGAGGCAAATCAACTTCATATCCCCTGTATCGATGACTTGAATTCTGTAAGTACCCGTTTGGTATCCAAGGTAAAATCCCCTTTCATGATCCAGTCGTAGTAATTGGGGTCGATGGTTAATAATACCTCCCTGAGTTTTTTACCTTTGTGTTTTCCAAAATTGACAATTGGTTCATCCTCTTCGTTGAGTATAATTCTTCCGGCATAGTCCAAGTTGCGATTGATACTGGAAAATTCGGCCAAAAAGTCCACCTGGTTTTTTAATTCCGGGTAGCGCGCTAACTGAGATTGGAGCACCTCATAGGTGGCAAAAGTGTCTGCTTCGGCGCTGTGGGCATTGCTTAGATCTTTGTTGCAGTAAAACTTGTAGGCAGCTATCAGGGTGCGTTGCTCCATTTTATGAAAGATATTCTGAACGTCAATAATCTTTCTTTTTCTAAAATCCACGGGAACCCCAGCTCTTAAAAATTCTTCTGCCAAAATCGGAATATCAAACTTGATAGAATTATAACCAGCTAAGTCACACCCTTCGATCCATTGAGCCAAAGATTTGGCAATTTCTTTAAAAGTGGGACAACCGGCCACCTCTTCGTTGGTAATATGGTGTATGGCCGTGGCCTCTTCCGAAATGGGTATGGTGGGGTTGAGGCGTCTGGTTTTGATCTCTTCGCCTCCATGAGGCATGACTTTAAGGATCGACAATTCTACAATCCGATCGGACGCAACATTTAATCCCGTAGTCTCCAAATCGAAAAACAGGATTGGATCTTTTAGATTCAACAACATGAAAAGAGGGGCTTAGGCGCCAATCATCATGGGCATGATCAGGGCGCAAATATCTTCATTGGGATCGGTAAGTCCTATGGGGATCAACAGGCCTGCGCGGCTGGGATCGGAAAGTTCGAGACTTACATCCTGTCCGGGCAGGTTAGCCAAAATTTCTGCCAGAAAAACCCATTTGAATCCAATCTCCATAGGCTCTCCACTATATTGACAACCGATTTGTTCATAACCCGACATTGAAAAATCAAGGTTTTGCGCCGAAATGGTAATTTCGTCCTGCTCTAATTTTAGTCGGATTAAATTGCTGGCTTGGTTGGAATAGACGGCAACGCGGCGGACACTGTTTAAGAGTTCGATTCGGTCAACTACCGCTTTGTTGAGATTGTTGGCGGGAATCACCGAGCGATAAGCCGGATAATTACCATCAACTAATCTACAAATTAATAGGTAGTTAGGGAAATGGAAAACGGCATTTTTGTCGTCAAAACGGACTTGAATATTATCCTGTACCTTAGGCAACAGGTTTTTGAGGATGGAGGCAGGTTTTTTGGGGAGGATAAAGCGGGATGCTTTGGAGGCTACCACATCTTTTCTAGTGTAGCACAATAGTTTGTGCGCATCCGAAGCGACTAAAGTGGTGAGTTCTTTTCCCAAATCAAAAAGTATACCGTTCATTACAGGGCGGAGTTCTTCTTCTGCCGTAGCATAAAGGCTACGGTTGATTCCCTCAAGTAAGGTAGGGGCGGGTATGGATAATTCGGTAAAATCTTCCTTAATAGCCTGTGGTTCAGGGTAATCATCGCCAGGAAGGGCAGGGAGTTGGAACTTTCCTTTGGCATGGGATATGTGCAATACACCATCGGAGGAGAGGGTAAATTCAAGGGGTTGTTCGGTCAAATCTTTTAACGAATTGGTCAATCTTTGGGCATGAACCGCTAAAACGCCCTCTTCGGCGGCATCCTGTACCTGAATAGAGGCTTGAACGGTGGTTTCTAAATCTGAGGCGGTAATCATCAGGTTTTGTCCCGACAGTCTGAACAAAAAGTTTTCCAAAATAGACATACTGTTTTTAGCGGAGATAACCCGCGACAGGGCCTGAAGCGGCGTAAGGAGCTCTGAACTGGATACTACGAATTTCATAATTTATGTGTTGTTTAGTCTTACAAAGGTATAATTTTTTTCCCAATCCAACAACCACTGTTTGCGTTCCAATCCGCTGGCATAGCCCGTAAGGCTTCCGTGGGATCCGATGACCCGATGACAGGGAATAATCAGGCCTATAGGATTGTTGTGGTTGGCGTTTCCTACTGCACGGCAAGCTTTTGGTTTACCCAATGAGGCCGCCAAAGCTCCATAAGAGGTGGTCTCCCCGTAGGGTATTTGGAGGAGTTTATTCCAAACGGATTGATAAAACGCAGAACCCTCCGGAGCCAAAGGAAGTTCAAATATCCGGCGTTTGCCTGTAAAGTATTCGGCCACCTGTTGCAGGGCCTGCTTTAATAACGCAGGAACCTCAGTCGAGGCTCTTTTTTGGTGGAGCGGTGTGGCAAAGCCGGCCCAGACAAGAGCTTGTTGGGTACATTGCACACCAAAGATTCCAATCGGGGTTGGGCAATAACCGGTGTATATTTCTTCCATAATTCAGGCAAAATTCCAGATTTTTCTCAATCGTTCCATTTCGGCATAATGGGTAGTGTCAAGCTGATGGGGCACTACGCTAACATAGTCATGGTCAACGAGGTTTTGGTCGGTATCCATAGCATCCGGCTCGTCATTCCGGTAGGCTCCGGTCAGCCAATAGTAGGGGTATCCGTGGGGATCAATCCTTTTGTCAAATTCTTTGATCCACGCTCCTTTTCCCTGTCTGCCCAATCGGATGCCCCGTATTTGTTCCAGGTGAATATCAGGCAGGTTGACGCTGATAAAAACAGGTGAAATAGGAGGATGAAGAAGGTATTGCTCTACAATTTTTCTGCCGAAATAGATAGAAGCACTAAAATCTGCATCGGGATTATGGGGGGTGGCTAAGGAAAATCCAATGGAGGGAATGTTGTATAAGACTCCCTCTGCCGCAGCACCTAAGGTACCGGAATAGAGGAGGGCCGAAGAGGTATTGGCGCCGTGGTTAATGCCGGAAGCCAATAAATCGGGTGGATTATTCGTAAATAATTGGTTCATGGCGATTTTTACGCAGTCTACAGGGGTTCCTGTGCAGATATAGCGGATCAATCTTTCTTCTTGGGAGTGTTCGAATAAACGGAGTGGATGGGTAATGGTCACAGCGCTCGACATACCCGATTGGGCCTCTTTGGGGGCCACTACTGTAATTTTTCCGAAGGGGCGAAGCATCTCTTCCAATGCTCTAAGTCCTTTTGCCCCAATGCCGTCGTCGTTCGTCAGTAGAATATTCTTTAGTTTTTTCATCGTGTAAAGGTAGTATATTTTATGAATATATTGTATATTTGTAGCTTCGATGAAAAAGTATAACACTCATAAAATCAATCAAAATGACAAAAATTAAAGTAGGAATCAATGGCTTTGGCCGTATCGGGCGTTTAGTATTCCGCGCCGCACAGGAAAGAAACGACATTCAGATCGTAGCCATCAACGACTTGTTGAGCGCAGATTACATGGCATATATGCTCCGCTACGACAGTGTTCACGGCAAATTTGACGGAACGGTGGAGGTAAAAGAGGGGGCTTTGGTGGTAAACGGCCAAAGTATCCGCGTAACTTCAGAAAAAAATCCCGCCGACCTGAGATGGAACGATGTAAGCGCCGATTATGTGGTAGAAGCCACCGGTATTTTCCTGACCAAAGAAAAAGCGCAGGCTCATATTGATGCAGGCGCCAAAAGGGTCATTATGTCTGCGCCCTCTAAAGACGACACTCCGATGTATGTATTTGGGGTAAACCACCAAAAATACGCGGGAGAAACAATGGTTTCCAATGCTTCCTGTACTACCAACTGTTTGGCGCCAGTGGTTAAGGTTTTGCACGATAATTTTGGGGTTGTTGAGGGGTTGATGACCACCGTGCATGCTACCACTGCTACCCAGAAAACGGTGGACGGACCTTCGGCCAAGGATTGGAGGGGAGGCAGGGCCGCTGCCGCCAATATTATTCCCTCTTCTACAGGAGCTGCCAAGGCGGTGGGCGTGGTAATTCCCGAAATGAAAGGCAAACTGACCGGCATGTCTTTCCGCGTGCCGACGGTTAACGTTTCCGTGGTAGATTTGACCTGTCGATTGGAGCAAGCCACTACATATGACGACATTAAGGCGGCTATGAAAAAGGCTGCCGAAAATGAACTGAAAGGAGTGTTGGGTTATACGGAGGATGCCGTGGTTTCCACCGACTTCATCCACGATTCCCGAACCTCTATTTTTGATGCAGGCGCAGGTATTCAGCTAAATCCCAATTTTGTAAAGATAGTCGCGTGGTACGACAATGAATGGGGCTACTCCTGCAAAATATTGGATATGATCGCCCACATGGATACGGTCTAATGAAGCAATTGGTCTATCGAACTCCTTAGTGCAGGATCCGAAGGACGGGGGGCGTTAGCATTCACTAACTCCCCTTTTTTATTGTACAGCAGGAATCGGGGAATGGCATTAATGCCGTGAAGCCTGACAATTTCGCTTTTGGGTCCATCTCCTCCAAAAAGTTGGACGCCGGTCAGGTTCTCTTTTTTTATAAAATTGGTCCATTTTGGCTTGTCTGTGGCCGGGTCAATCGAAATACTCATCACCACCACCTCCTTGTCGTGATACGCTTTTTCCAACTCTTTTAGATAGGGAATTTCTGCTTTACAGGGGGCGCACCAGGTAGCCCAAACGTCGACCAGCACGACTTTACCCTTAAAATCAGAGAGTGATACCTTTTTACCCTCTCGATCATAAGCAGAAAAATTTCTGGTATCGGGTTGCGCGGCTAAAAATACATAATATATTAATAATAACGAAATTAAAGAGAACTTCCTGAGCATATTTTAGAGAATATAAGATTATAACAACGACAAAGTTATACAGAAAAGGAAAAACAATGATATTTGTATTGCAAAAAAAAGTTTTTATGAAAACCAAAACATTCATTTTATGCCTGTTCGTTTGTGTTGCATCATTTGCAGGCAATGCCCAACAAAAAGGACGGGTACGCGATTACGGAATTACAATCGGCGTATTGCCTACAGGTGGCCATAATGCCATTACCGATGTGCCCGGTGTAAAGGTTGGGCATTGTACCCTGATAAACGGCACGGATATCAGAACCGGCGTAACGGCGGTATTGCCTCATTCCGGTAATATTTTTCAATCCAAAGTTCCGGCAGCCTGTTTTGTGGGCAATGGCTTTGGCAAATTGGCGGGTACTACCCAAATTGCCGAGTTGGGCAATATCGAAAGCCCCATTATCCTCACCAATACCATGAGCGTAGCGGCAGGATTGGCGGGTTGTATCGACTATGTTCTCTCCTTTCCCGAGAATGACCGTGTTGTGAGCGTAAATGGCGTGGTAGGGGAGACCAACGACAGTGGTCTCAACGATATCCGCGCCCGCATTGTCACTCCGGAGCACGTGATGGCTGCCATTCGTTCAGCTACCGATGGACCAGTGGCAGAAGGCAACGTGGGGGCCGGAACGGGTACGGTGGCGTTTGGTTTTAAGGGAGGTATTGGCACCGCCTCCCGCGTTCTGCCTGCCTCTTTGGGCGGATACACCGTCGGGGTGCTGGTCCAATCCAATTTTGGCGGAATATTAGAGGTCAACGGCGCCCCTGTTGGGGTAGAGTTGGGTCGATATTCGTATAAAAACCAAATCGAAAACGCCGATGGATCCATCATGATTATTGTGGCCACCGATGCCCCTTTAGAGAGTAGAAATCTGGAACGATTGGCCAAGAGAGCCTTTATGGGCTTAGCCAAAACGGGAGGTATTGCTTCTAATGGAAGCGGGGATTATATGATCGCTTTTTCTACCGATCCTGCATTACGTGTACCTCATAGTACTTCCGGCAGTGTGCAGACCCAAACCGTACTCCGTAACGATGACGTATCGCCCCTCTTTTTGGCTGCGATAGAGGCGACCGAAGAGGCGATCCTCAACTCCCTCTTTGCTGCGGAAACGATGAGCGGCATGAATGGAACAACCGTTCAGGCATTGCCCATAGATAAAACTTTGGAAATAGTAAAGAAGTATGGGAAAATCTATGGACCCGTCTCTATTACCCCTGTTTGGTAATTAAACTCTGATCCCGATGTGCTGTGGGGGATAGAAAAGACAACCAATAAGGATACAGCAGCGACGATGGCTAACCATCGACCCGATTTTTTTCTCGAAAAGAGGAGGGCCACGATCCAAAAACAGGCGGCAATCAGGGTTTTGGTATCGGTTAAATCTTCACCGACCGGCCAACCGCTCCAGAAAGCGCCAAAGGCAAATTTTTGAACGATTGGTCCTAAAATAAGGCCTCCTGCTAAGAGTATGGCAAGGCAACACCATGCGTAGTTTTTCCAATTAGATCCTTTTCTCAAGGAGAGCAATCCGCAAAAAGTAGAGAGTAGCATGGCAGCAAACATAAAGAGTATATGAGGAATAAGCGCCCATGCGGGTACAGGGTTGCGGAAGCGGATGATGATGGGAGATTCCTTAGAGAGGGCTACTCCGGATACTTCTATATAATAGGCCAACTTTCCGGCGGGAGGCTGAGCGGGAAGAAGCGCTTCCAAATGTCCGTCAGACCCCGCTTTCAAGTCTACCATCTTCCAATCTTCTTGAGAATATGCACGTTTGTAGAATAACCGCGCCTCTTTTTCCTCTTCATTGACCTCCTTAACCCCTATTTGGAGGAGAGAGGTCTTGCCTAAATTTTCCCAATCTTTTTGAGCTTGTTGGGGCGTAATCTCTGTGGAGAGGCTACGGGGACACGAAAAAGTACAGCGACCTCCTAATAAGGATGCCTCTATACTTTTGGGATGGGTGGGGCCGGTAGTGCGTTGGTATATGGCTGCCGCGACAGTGATAACAAAAGCGATAAGCCATAGAAGCCATCTTTTCATCTTATACTTCATGCATTGCTTTTACCGCCTTTTTTCCCAACTCAATAGCCTGCTCGTTCAGGGGAATCAGGTGGTGGTGGCGTTCGGGAATCGATTTTTTGAGCCCCCTGATCACATTCTCCATTTTTACAATGGGTTTGAGTTTGAGAAAAGCCCCCAGCACAATCATGTTGTAGGCTTTGGCATTGCCTAATTGAGCGGCCTCTTCTACGGCGGCAATCGAGTAAATATTAATCTCTTTACGAACAGGATGACGGGTGATTCCATTGGGATCGTAAATCAACAGGCCTCCTGCTTTTATTAATGGCTCAAATTTGTCTAAGGATTGCTGGTTGAGGATGATGGCTGTATCGTAAGCGCTCACAATCGGCGAACTGATGCGTTTGTCGCTAAGTACTACCGTTACGTTGGCGGTTCCTCCCCGCATTTCGGGCCCGTATGAGGGCATCCAGGTGACTTCTTGGTCTTGCATAATGCCCGAATAGGCTAATATTTTGCCCATGGAGAGCACGCCCTGGCCTCCAAATCCGGCTATAATGATTTCTTCTTTCATGGTAAGCTTATTTATTATCGGTCTTTTATATCGCCTAAAGGATAAAAGGGGAACATGTTCTCTTCCATCCATGTATTTGATTGAACGGGAGTAAGTTTCCATCCCGAATTACAGGTAGATACCACCTCTACAAAAGAGGTTCCCTTGTTTTGGCCTGAATTTTCAAACGCCTTTCGGATCGCCTTTTTGGTTTTACGGGCGGCGGCGGCGGTTTGCACCGATTGTCGCGTAACAAAGCAGGTGCCTTCTAATTGGGCAATCAGTTCGGTGATTTTAAGGGGATATCCGTTCAGGTCGGCTTGACGTCCGTATGGAGTAGTAGAGGTTTTCATGCCTATGAGGGTGGTGGGAGCCATTTGTCCTCCTGTCATGCCGTAAATGGCGTTGTTGATAAAGATGACCACAATGTTTTCGCCTCGGTTGCAGGCATGCATAATCTCTGCGGTTCCTATGGAGGCCAGATCACCGTCTCCCTGATAGGTAAATACGTATTTGTCGGGATAGAGCCTTTTAGTGGCTGTGGCCAAGGCAGGGGCTCTTCCGTGGGCGGCCTGCTGCCAGTCGATGTGCATGTAGTTGTAGGCAAAAACGGCGCAACCCACGGGGGAGATGCCAATGGTTTTCTCTTGAATGCCCATTTCGTCTACGACTTCGGCAATCAGTTTGTGTACGGTTCCGTGGGAACACCCCGGGCAGTAGTGCATTACATTATTGGTAAGCACTTTAGTCTTTTGATAAACTATATTTTCGGGTTTGATAATATCTTTGATATCCATAATCGTAAGGTGAAAAGGCGTTATTAAATGTAGTTGGTTTTAAAGGCGTCGAGCACTTCCACAGGCGTGGGAAGCATGCCGCCCTGACGCCCGAAGAGCGAAACAGGAATTTTTCCCTCTACCGCCAGACGGATGTCTTCTACCATTTGCCCGGCGCTGAGTTCCACAGACAAAATTCCTTTGAGTTGCGGAATCATGCGTTGAATTTCCTTAGTGGGAAAAGGAAAGAGGGTAATGGGGCGCAAAAGTCCTAATTTGATGCCCTGTGCCCGGGCAGCCTCAATGGTGCTTTCGCAAATACGGGCCATACTGCCGTAGGCAATCAGCAAATATTCTGCATCTTCGCAAAACAAGGTTTCAAAGCGTACTTCTTTTTCTGTAATCTCTTGATACTTGGCCTGTAATTTATGGTTTAGGGCCTCGTGTACTTTGGCGTCTAAAGCCAAAGAGGTAATGGTGTTTTCTTTGCGGTCAGGCGTCTTTCCGGTGGTAGCCCAAGATCCGTAGCGTTGGGCAATTTCCTGATCGCTCAGGCGTGCTTGTTGGGGGCGTAGCTCTACCTTTTCCATCATCTGCCCTATCATGCCGTCTGTCAACAGCATGACGGGAATACGGTATTTAAAGGCCAAGTCAAATCCAAGTCCTACAAAATCATACATTTCCTGTGCAGAAAAGGGAGCGAGCACGATGATCTTGTAATCTCCGTGTCCTCCTCCTTTGACCGCTTGAAAATAATCCCCCTGCGAGGGTTGGATGGTGCCCAGGCCGGGGCCTCCGCGAACAATGTTAGCCGTTAGACAGGGCAATTCTGATCCTGCCAAATAGCTCAGTCCTTCGCACATCAGGCTCATGCCGGGGCTGCTGGAGGAGGTCATCACCTTTTTACCGCAGCAAGCGCCTCCGTATACCATATTAATAGATGCGATTTCGCTCTCGGCCTGAAGTACTACCATACCGGTGGTCTCCCAGGGTTTTTCTTCCATCAGTGTTTCCATCACTTCGGATTGAGGCGTAATCGGGTAGCCAAAGTAGCCGTCGCAGCCGCAGTGTATGGCGCCGAGGGCAATGACTTCGTTCCCTTTTTTCAATACTTTTTCAGCCATTATCTTATTGTTTAATTATTGATTGTTATACTTTTACCCTATATACAGTAATACAGGTGTCGGGACATACGGTTGCACAGTTGGTGCAGCCGATACAGGTGTCGAGGGTCGCCATATAGGCGTAGTTGTACCCTTTGCCGTTGACTTCTTTAGCCAGCGCAATGGTTTTGGTGGGGCAGTTTACCACGCAAACGCTACAGCCTTTGCACTTTTCGGTATCTACCACGATTGCTCCTTTTGATGCCATAATGATTTGATTTTTTATGTTATGCTTTTATTTTTTAAAATAGTGAAAGCCTCTTGCTACCTCCGATACAATAAAACGCCACCTTAAAGCAACGCCGACCATCAGAATCAGCCCAAACCAAATAAAAGCTTTTGAAGTAGGGTTTTGGTTCCGATACCATTTTTTGCATCGATGGGTAAAGGTAGGCATATTTTTTATTTTTCTATACAAATGCGGGCGTCTACGGCCGTAACGTGTCTATGAGTGCCCAATAGAGGGTTAATATCCATTTCAACAATTTCGGGTGCAGCGGAACAAAGGGCCGATACCCTGCGTATGGCTTCGATATAGAGGATTTCGTGAACGCCCTCCTGTCCGCGTATGCCTTTTATCAATGGATAGCTTCCTAAACTTTGTACCATATTTTGGGCTTCCATCAGTGAAAGTGGCGACAGGCCGTACCGGATATCTTTAAGCGTTTCTACAAAAATGCCCCCTAAACCGCAGAGGATGGTATGTCCAAATGGGCCCTCGCGTTTGGCGCCCACAAAAAGCTGGATGCCGGATAATTGGGATTGAAGGAGCACGGCGGTGGTATCTTTAATACTCATCATGCGTGCAAATTCGTTTTGCACGGTCTCAAAATCGTTTACGTGGAGGGTAACGCCGCCTGTATCCGATTTATGAATGGGCCCTACCACTTTCATCACTAAGGGAAATCCGATCTCTTTAGCAGCATCTAAAGCCTGAGATTCTGTAGGGGCTACTATTTCCCGAACGCGGGCAATGCCGGCGGCGTCTAAAAGTTGCTGCACCTGTTCGGGAGGGAGAAAGCCTTGTGGAGCAGCCTCTATAATGGATCGTATTTTGGCCTTATCCACAGGAAGGAGGGTGATCTCTTCTTCTATGGGCGGAGGGGTGTGCAGTATTTTGGCCAAAGCAGATCCAAAAACGACTTCGTCCGGAAAAAAGAGACGCCCCTTGGCCCTGAATGCGGCTATTTCCTCTATCACCGTAAGATGGGAGGGAAATATGGGATAGATCGGTTTGGTGCACCTTTTCATTTTTGCGTCAATCATTGCGTAAGCTGCAAAGACGGGCTCCAACCCGGGAGAACCGAATATAATGGACATGGCATCAATATTGGAAGCCTCCTCTTCGCAAAAATCAATGATGGCGCCCAATTGTTCGGCGGTTCCGGTGGCCAAAAAGTCAATCGGATTGGCTACCGAGGAGCCAGCATAGAGCTTGGCCAGCAGGGCATCAGCCTTGGGTCCCTGAATAGGGGGAATTTCGATATTATTGATGGAGAGGGTATCGGTGAGCATTACAGCCGGTCCGCCGGCATGGGTAATAATGGCGATTCGTTTCCCTTTGGGCAGAGGTTGCGTGAGTATGGAGGCGACAGTTACCAACTCGTTGCGTCCGTAGCATCGGATAATGCCCGCCTTTTTAAAAAGGGCATCTACCGCTTTGTCCGGAGAGGCTAAGGCTCCGGTATGGGAAGAGGCAGCTCGGCTGCCCGCCTCGCTAAAGCCGGCTTTGATGGCGGCAATACGGGCCCCTTTGCGTATTAAAGAAGCAGCATGTTTTAATAAGATGTCGGGTTTGTTTATACTCTCTATATATAAGAGTTTAATGGGAGCGCTCTTTCCGTGTACGTACCGGAGATCAAGTTCTTTAATCATGTCTTCTACACCCATTTGGGCGCTATTGCCTACGGAAAAAACATTGGCAAAAGAGAGGCCGCTGCGCATGGCTGCGTCTACAATAAAGAGGGCGGTGGCCCCGGAACCCGAAATCAAGTCTACGCCGGTAGGAGAAAAGTCGGGGATTGGCTCGGTAAAGACTCCTGCATAGTGTTGATTCATGACGCCAATACAGTTGGGGCCTATTAACGCAGCCCCGGCACGATTGACCGAATCAACGATTTGTGCCTCTAAACGACCACCTTCTTCGCTCTCTTCGTGAAATCCGGCGGAAAAGATGATAAAAGCCTTGGTCTCTTTTTTGCGGCAGAGGTTTTCCACCGCTTCGGGACAAAGTCGGGCAGGCAGGGAGATAATGGCCAAATCGGTTTGAGGAATTTCGTCTACAAAGTGGTAACAGGGTATTCCCTGAATCGTATCCGCTTTGGGGTTGACCACATAGATTTTACCCTTGAAGCGATGATCCAAGAGGTTTTTAATAACCCTGCCGCCGGGTTTGTGGATATCTTCTGATCCTCCAACAACTACAATACTTTTTGGATTAATGAGTTGGGGTGTTATCATGGGTTAATTTCAGAGGTTTTTTTGAATTCAACGTACAAAAGTAATAAAAAAACATTGATTGTATATAAAAAGTTATAAACAATAAGCAAAACACGACAAATAAAATAAAAATTTCAACATTGTAGGATTAAAATCGATATTTGTGACTAAGGTATGCGATTTATTTTAACTTTGCAGGGTAAATTTTTCAGATACGAGTAAAAAATTGAATTTAAATAACAAATAATGATGAAAAAAGTATTTATAGCCGCAGCCAAGCGCACGGCGATTGGTAAATTTATGGGCAGTTTAAGTCCGTTGTCGGTGGCTTCTTTAGGAGCCGTTGTAGCCAAAGATATTATTAAATCCACCGGTATTGACCCCGCAGCCATTGACGAGGTGATTGTGGGTACTATTTTATCGGCGGGACAAAAACAGGGGGTAGCTCGTCAGGTTGCCATTCAGGCGGGGATTCCCCAGGAAGTACCTGCTTGGGGCCTGAATATGATATGCGGGAGCGGGATGAAAACGGTGATGACCGCCTTTCAGATTATTAAAAGCGGAGAGGGAGAGGTCATTTTAGCCGGAGGAACCGAATCGATGAGCAATACCGGTTATTTTATGCCCGGCACCCTGAGAAATGGAGTTAAGATGGGAGATTTCAAGGCGGTGGATTTGATGGTTTGCGATGGACTGACCGATGCATTTCAAGGTATTCACATGGGATTAACTGCCGAGAATATTGCTGCTAAGTATCAGATTAGCCGTGCAGAACAGGACGCTTTTTCCTACGGATCCCAACAGAAGGCCATTTCCGCTATTGACGGTGGCAAATTTAAAGACGAGGTTGTGCCGGTTGAAGTTCCTGATAAGAAAAATCCTTATATTTTTGATACGGATGAATTTCCCAATCGCGCTACCACTCCCGAAAAATTAGGAACTTTACGGCCGGCGTTTAGCAAAGAGGGAACGGTTACGGCCGGAAATGCTTCGGGCATTAACGATGGAGCAGCCTTTTTGTTGGTGGTTTCGGAAGAAGCTTTGCACAAGCATAACCTTACTCCTTTAGCCGAGATCGTAGCAGTGGGGCAGGGAGGCGTAGACCCCCAAATCATGGGTATGGGCCCTGTTCCGGCCATTCGTCAGGCTTTAAAGAAAGCCGGAATGAAATTATCGGATGTGCCCCTGATTGAATTGAACGAAGCCTTTGCCGCCCAATCGTTAGGCGTGATAAAGGAACTCTGTTCCGAACATGGCGTTACCCCCGAATGGTTTTCAGAAAGAACCAATGTAAACGGAGGCGCTATTGCCCTTGGCCACCCTATTGGAGCTTCGGGAAACCGTATTATTGTCACCTTGATCCACGAAATGATACGCCGCGACCAAAAGCTCGGTCTGGCCTCCCTGTGCATAGGCGGCGGTATGGGAACAGCTATTATATTAAAACGATAAAACGATAACGATGATAAAACAGAACGATACCTATATCCACGAAGTTATGTTTACTCAGGAAGAGGTAGATACCTTTGCACGGATTACCGGAGATGCCAATCCGCTACATATCGACCCCGACTATGCGGCCAAAACTCCATTTGGCCGCCCGATCATACACGGTTTTTTGTCGGCTTCGGTCTTTTCCAAAGTCTTTGGGATGTTGTGGCCGGGAGAAGGAACTATATATATGTATCAGGATATGAAGTTTTTGTCCCCTACTTTTGTAAACGAAACCTATACGGCTTGTTTTAAGGCCTTGGAAGTAGATACGGTCAAACATCGGGGGCTGATTCAATGCCGGTTACAGGATGGTCAAGGGAATACACTCATTGAAGGAGAAGCTAAATTAATCAATAAAAATCAATTTGTATGAAATTAGAAAATAAAGTGGCCATTATTACCGGCGGAGCGGCCGGTATTGGCAAAGCGACCGCCCTTCGTTTTGCAGCAGAAGGAGCCCAAGTGGTGGTCTGGGATCTAAATCAAGAGCTTGGAGAAAAGTTAGTGCAGGATATTACGGAAATAGGACAACATGCTGTATTCGAATGTGTTAATACTTCTAAATACACCGAAGTTGAAGCTGCAGCGGCAACTGTATTTCAAAAATTTGGTAAAATCGACATCCTTATCAACAATGCCGGTATAACCAGAGACGCTTCTTTAAAAAAGATGACCCCCGAATTATGGCAGCAGGTGATCGACGTAAACCTGACAGGAGTATTTTACTGCGCCAAAATTGTGTCGGAGTATATGCTTCAAAAGGGTTACGGGCGTATAATCAACGCCTCTTCGGTGGTAGCTCTCTATGGAAATTTTGGACAAACCAATTACGTGGCTACCAAATCGGGGTTGATTGGAATGACCAAAACCCTAGCAAAGGAGCTGGGCCGCAAGGGCATTACGGTAAATGCAGTGGCCCCCGGATTTATAGCTACCGAAATGGTGGCGGCCATGCCCGAAAACGTGATCGAGGCGATGAAAGCCAAAATCCCCGCCGCCCGTTTGGGATTGCCCGAAGAGATTGCTTCGGCTTATCTCTTTTTGGCTTCGGACGAGGCGGCCTATATTAACGGAGCCTGTGTAAGCGTAGACGGAGGGATGACGATTTAATCGGCTCCCCCTTTTATTGCCTCCTCAATAAACCGGTTAAAAGGCAACATGGTTTGGTAATAACCGGCGGCCTTTTTGACAATATCGGGGCTTTGGAGGGCGGAGTCCGATAGGGGAACAAGCAGGTAAAAATGCTTGAGCATGAGGAAAGAGGCCGAGGGGTGCTCTTTGGAGAAGCCGGGTGGTACGCGTTGCAGGGCATCGTTGTCGCGGTAGAGTCCGTCCCATGCCGCTTTGTGTGGAGGGTGGAGGATGGCGTCAAACTCCTCCCAATTGTCGTATATACTTTTGCGAACGATGCGCAAAATATCGGGTGGAGGGCAGTATACTCCGCAGGAAACAAAGGATTCGTTAGGTTGAATGTGAAAATAGTATCCCGGGGCTCCTGCTTTGGCTTTGGTGCCGAGTGTGTGCAGGAGGAGGCCAAAATTGGGCTTGTACGGTGATTTATCGTGGCTAAATCGGGTATCGCGGGCAATGCGAAAGAGGCAGCGTTTGGGATCGACGTGGGAGAGTGAGGGATCAAAACAGCTGATTTCGGCCGTAAGGGCCTGAGCGGTGTCCAGAACATTCTGTTTGGCAACGGCGTATTCGTGGGCGTGGGTATGAAACCATTCCCGATCGTTGTTTTGGGCTAAATCCTTAAGAAATTGCAAAGTAGAGGATGTGATCATATATTTTTTTGTTTGATGGCGTATTGTCCTGGGGCTTTTTTGGGAGAATATCCGGCCTCAATCCAGGTTTGGGAGATTTGTGGCAGGTAGTGGGGATAATGGGTACGACAAAATTCGTAGAGCAGTAAACCCCGACGTTCCATACTCAGGGGCTGGTCTAACAGACCGCGATGCATAAGTTCGGTTAAAAAATCGTCTAAAAATGCAGGCTCCCTAAGTACGAGTTCTTTAAAGGGAAAATTCCAATGGGAATGATTGTACCATCCGTCCAAAAGTCTGGAGAGCTGCTGGGCTTCGCGTACATCCTGAGGAGGCATGGCCGGAGTGGAGAGTACTTCGTAAGGAGGTAAAGGAGCGTATGTTATACCCCAATTAAATGCTCCTTCTCTCATGCTGGTACCGGGCAATAATTTGAGGAGTTCGAGTTGTATTTCGTCCGGATTCAACGCTATTAATGTATGTATGTCCTCTTTTAACCGCAACAGCGTATAATAGGGAAGCCCTGCAATTAAATCGGTATGGGTTTCAAAATTAGGAGCGGAACAAAGAAATGTAAGCCCCTCTAAGAGAGAGGTGCTGTTACCGGTGCGCCCGGATGCTTCCAATACTTGGTCGTCAAAGCTTTGTACTCCCGCTTCTACGTGCAGCAGACCTTTAGGGAGGGTGGTCATCAGCGTTTTTACCTCCCTTGTGAGTATACCGGGGTGGATTTCTACATGAAAATGCAAGCTTCCGGCAAATTCCTCAAAAAGGCGAAGCAAGGCTAAGCTGCGTTTGGGATTTTCATTAAAAGTCCTGTCTAACATACGGATTTTTCTAACCCCTTTTGCCTCCATGTTTTTAAGGCGGATCCGAATTTGATGTACAGAGAGGCTGCGCAGCGGTTTGTCTCCTCCGCTGACGCAAAAAGAACAGTTGTTGTAGCAGCCTCTGGTGGTTTCTAACTGCACAAAAGGTTTATTAAAAGGAAAAAAAAGAGAATTTTCGGGAGGGATCAGGGCCTCCAAAGAGGTTGCTTTTGCCTTTCCTCCATCCCGATATACTCCCTGATTATCAATGGTGCATATACCGGTTAAGCGGCCTCGTTTTTGGGGATGATCCCATAATTGGAGCCATTGGGGAAAAATCTCTTCTCCTTCTCCCCTGAATACTGCGTTTACGTATGGATGCCTCCTCAGGTATGCCTCATTATTGCCCAAAAATTCAGGCCCGCCTAAGATAACGTAGGTGTGTGGGCACAGGGCTTTGATGCGGGAAACAAGGGCTAAAAGATATTCATGGTTAAAGAGCCAGGCGGTAGCAGCTATTACATCCGGTTGCAGCCCGATGGCCCTTTGAATATAATCAGCGTATGGAGCGTGCAACTTTCCCGACACAATATGCCATTGCCACTCTTTGCTTGTTACCTGAGCGTGCAGAGCAGGGAGGGCCAAGGAGGAGTGGGCAAAGGAAGTGTTGATATCGAGCCAAAGGAGAATCATGGGAACAAAATTAACTATATTTGCAAAAAGAAAGTCATGAATTTGATGTTGATTAAACAGGTATGGATGAATGGCAAAAAGTGCGATGTGCTGATTGAAGGTACAACAATCAGTAAGATAGCCGATTCCATAGACATTCCTGTAAATAAAACCATCGATGGAAGGCATAAAGCCCTGATTCCCGGCTTTGCCAATACCCACACCCACTCAGCCATGACCCTTTTCAGAGGGATGGGCGAGGATATCTCCCTGATGAAATGGTTGCACGAGTATATCTGGCCATACGAGGCTAAATTAGACGAAGAGATGATTTACTGGGGCGCCAAATTAGCCTGCGTAGAGATGATTCGATCCGGTATTACGGCTTGTAACGATATGTATTGGTATCCGGCTACCTGTCGGAGGGCAATGGAGGAGTTGGGAATGCGATCGGTGCAATCATATGTGTGGATTGATTTCTTTGAGAGGGAACGTGCCGAAGCCCACAAAATCAAATTGGCGTTGACCCACAAGCAGGCAGCAGCATGGAGCGAGCTGACCTCTTTTTCGGTGGGTCCTCATGCTATTTATTCTGTTTCTGGCGATAGTTTGAAATGGGCGACCACTTTCGCAAAGGAATACGGGTTGATGCTCCACATTCATTTGGCGGAGAGTCAGACTGAGTACGAAGATTGTGTAAAGGAAAGAGGCCTGACGCCTACCCGTTACCTCTATGAGTTAGGAGTACTGGGGCCCAACGTAGTGGCTGCACATGGCGTATGGCTCTCTCCCGAAGATATTCGAATTTTGGGCGACTGCGGGGTAAGTGTGGTTCATAACCCCAATTCCAACCTTAAATTAGCTTCGGGCTACAAATTTAAATACGACGAACTCAAAGAGGCCGGTGTTCGAATTTGTTTGGGCACAGATGGGTGCGCCTCTTCCAATAACCTTGATATGGTTGAAGCCATGAAACATGCCGCCTTGCTCCAGAAGGCCTGGCGCAGGGATCCTGCCTCCATGCCCTTGAAGGAACTTATGGATGTTGCTTCGCTGCACGGCTATGAGGCTATGGGTATTCGTGCCGGAAAAATAGAAGAAGGCTGGTTAGCCGACTTGGCGTTGATTGATTTGCGCCAGCCTGCGTTTGTTCCCAATCATAATTTTTATGCCAATCTAATTTATGCCGCCAACGGCGGTGCTGTAGATACCGTGATTTGCAACGGACGGATTTTGATGGAAGGAAAAAAAATAGAGGGAGAGAAGCAGATATTGGAGATGGCACAACAAATGGCCACAAAATTAGTAAAACCTTAATTCAAGAGATATGAATATTGATAGTATGCAGCCGTATAACGAAGCGGCTCAATTTTTGCGGCAAAAATATGGAATCAAGCCCCTTATTGGCATTGTATTGGGGAGCGGATTGGGTAAATTGGCAGACGCGATAGAAAAATCAGTCACCGTTCCGTATAACGATATTCCTCATTTTGCCCAATCCACAGCCATAGGGCATAAGGGTAACCTGATCTTTGGTTCTTTGGGCGGAAAGACCGTGGTGGCCATGCAGGGACGTTTTCACTATTACGAAGGTTATTCTATGCAGCAGGTTACTTTTCCCATAAGGGTTATGGCTTTGCTGGGTATTCAATACCTTTTTGTCTCCAATGCAGCGGGAGGAATTAATCCGGAATATAAAGTAGGGAACCTGATGATCATCCGCGATCACATCAATATGATGCCAAACCCTTTGATCGGACCCAATCTGGATACTTTTGGACCTCGTTTTCCCGATATGACCCGTCCTTACGACCCTGTGATCATACAAAAAGCAGAAGCGTGCGCTTCTGCTTTAGGAATTGACCTCCAAAAAGGAGTCTATTTTGGGGGTACCGGTCCAACCTACGAAACACCTGCCGAATATGCCTTTTTTGGCAAAGCAGGAGGAGATGCGGTGGGTATGTCCACCGTTCCGGAAGTCATTGTGGCTCGCCACAGCGGAATCAGGGTCTTTGGGGTGTCGGTGATCACCAACGAAGCCCACGATTTTGCCGAGGATTTTGTGAACGACGGCCAAGAGGTAATCACAGCCGCCGACCGGGCTGCCGACCGCCTCTGCTTGCTATTCGCTCGGCTGATTGAGCGCCTTATTTAATGATCGCCGGGAGGTTGAGTACAATATAGGCTGTCCAAAAGAAGATGCAAAGTCCCAGAATTATGCCTATCCAAATCAGGATGGCCTTGGCCCAATTGGCTTTGGTTGGATGAGCAGTGCCGTCAAAGGCCCATAAGAAGAGCATCACAATGTTTACGATGGGAATAAACATAAGGAGCGTGATAATCATCCATTGGCCTATGCTGATGGGCGCTTCGGAACGATGAGGTTGAAGTTGGTCGATAATTTCCATGGTTTATTATTAATTGGTAAAAAATTGTATTATATTTTTAATCAGGGTATTTCTTTGGTTGATGTCTATTATGGTCTCCACAGGAAAACCTAATACTACTGTTTTGTAATCATCTCCATGATAGACCACTCCGGCGCTTTTATTGTTGTCGTCATAGTGGAAAACGGTGTAGGCATCAGGAGCAGCAGGTTGGAGTACGTCGGGGGACTCTATCCAATAGCATTGGTTATTAGGTTGCGAATAAAAGGTATAGGTATGGTTAAACAGATCTCTGAATGGAGATTGAGCCGGTTTTACCATCCCGCTTTGGGTACCGAATCCGGTCATCCATTTGTATTTAAGTATTTGAGTGGCAAAGGCTTGAGAAATGGAATCGGTTTTTGGCGCGTCCCAGAGGTCAGTGGCCACATAAGCTCCGCTAACTAAGAGGTTGCCCCCTGAATGACAGTAAGCGGCAAGACGGGTTTGGAGTTCGGGCGGAAAAGCTGCATACCGCGCGCCA
>WRJW01000218.1 GCA_009778375.1 Bacteroidota bacterium | reverse complement strand
GGACGGGGAGGCGTGTTGCGGCAGATGATTTGGTCGCCAAACCGGATGTCGATAAAACCGTACCTGTCCCAGCCTTGAGCGGCTGAGACAGTACGGTAAAAAGAGAAGAGTTTTTTGAGTTTGTATTCATATTGCGTCAGGTCGCCCATCATGATAGTTTGATGACCTGTACGTTGGATGATTTCGATGTTGTGGGGGTCGTGAACGTATAGCTGTTCTATTTGGGCGTTCCAAAATCGGTTTTGGCGGATATAGCGTCCAAAGTCGTAAAGTTGGGCTAACCAGGTTTCTTCTTCTATGGGGATTTGGCCCGATACTACGGGTACGTAGGCGCTGCGTTGGGGCATTACGGGAAAAAGGGCTCCCAACTCATCTATATAGTAACTTCCCTTCTCTGTTTCTAACCTCAGGATGGGGGTACGTTGGACCAAATCTATGTGCAGATCGCCGTTAATTTGGGCATAAACCTGGCAATGTTTGATGCCGCTTTCGGCCGATAAACGCTGTTCTATACGGTGCAGGTTGATTTCGGACCATTTCATGCCGGTAGCAACTAACCGGTGCCTTTGAAGAAAATCATCGATTTCCTGCGGCAGCACCATACGGTTCACGCTGCTGTCTGCAATATGCAGCCGGATTTGGGTACAGGATAGGTGCGGCTGCTGTTGGGCCGCGAGTTTGGCGCAAAAGACAAAATAGGCGGCTATCGTCAAAAAGAGGCAAACGATGCCGGTAATCTTAACTATCTTTTTCAGCGCCTTTTTCATACTCTTTCTTCCAACATGGTTTTGATGGGAGCTACCATCCGATCAATATCTCCTGCCCCTAAAGTAATTAAAACATCTAAGGGTAAGGTTTTTAAAAAATCGACCAAATCTTCTTTGGACATCAGCCATTTATCTTTTAAGGAGACTTTGGCCAGCACTGTATCGGAAGAGACGCCGGGGATGGGTGCTTCCCGAGCAGGATAGATGGGCAACAGAATCAATGCGTCGGCCAAACTCAGGGCGGCCCCAAAGGCGTCGGCAAAATCGCGGGTACGGCTGAATAGATGAGGCTGAAATACGGCTGTGATCTTTCGACCCGGATACATACTGCCCAGGGATTGAAGGGCCGCAGTCACCTCTGCCGGATGATGGGCGTAATCGTCCATGTAGGTATAACCCCGTTGGTCGAACTGCAGATCAAATCGACGAACCGTTCCCGAAAAATCAGCCAAAGCAGCCCTTATCTTTGGAGCGGGAATGTTGTGTAAGTATGCTAAGGCCGATGCGGCTACGGCATTTTCTATATTGATTTTTCCGGCAATACCCAGACGACAATCGTTCAGAAGGTTTCCATTCAGATGCAGGGTAAAGCGATAATATCCCCCCGTTTCCCAAACAAGGTCAGAAGCATAAAAGTCGGCGGGCGTGTCTAAGGCGTAGCGGTACAGGTTGTATTTTCGGTCGGCAGGCAAGTGAAGCCCGACGCCCTGTTTGAGCACTAAATTTCCACCCGTCTTTATTTGGGATGCAAAGGCGGCAAAGGCTTCTTCCAATTGATCGTGATTTCCGTATATATCCAAATGATCGGCGTCCGTGGAGGTAATGATGGCGGCTTGCGGATGTAGTTGCAGAAAAGAGCGATCATACTCATCGGCTTCGGCCACTAAATAAGGGGAGTGGCTAAGGAGGAGGTTGCTTTGGTAATTCTTGGAGATCCCCCCCAGAAAGGCGGTGCAACCCACTCCGGCATGGTTAAAGATATGGGCGAGGAGGGTAGAGGTGGTGGTTTTACCGTGGGTGCCGGCAACCGCCAAACACGTTTTGGTATCGGCGATTTGCCCCAAAGCCCGAGCGCGTTTGAGGAGGGTATACCCATTTTGCCGGAAGTAGTTCCACTCCTTGTGGTCCGAAGGGATGGCGGGGGTATAAATCACTAAAGTATCCTTTGGCCTGTTGCGTACAGGCTTGGGAATTAAGTCTGTATTATCTTCGTAATGAATAACTATTCCCTCCTGTTCCAAGGCAAAGGTCAGGTTTGAGGGACATCGGTCGTAACCGGCCACGTAAGCGCCTGCATGGGCATAGTAACGCGCCAAGGCGCTCATGCCAATGCCCCCTATGCCTATGAAATAGATTTGCGCGTACATAACATCAGGCATCGATGAGGTTATTTATCTGGTTAACAATCTCTTTAGCAGCATCCGGTTTGGCTAATTGCAGGATGATGCGTGCTAAAGAGTCCCTTTTTGAGGTATCAAAGGCTAAAGCAAGGGCGGCTTGCATCAGTCGAGCGGGCGCTTCTTTTTCGGTGACGATAAGGGCTGCCTCTTGTCGGACTAAAGCCATGGCGTTATGGGTCTGATGGTCCTCGCTCACGTTGGGCGAAGGAACAAAAATAACGGCCTTGCCGGCTATGCACAATTCGGCGATGACGCCGGCTCCTGACCGCGAGATTACCACATCGGCGGCGGCAAAGGCCAAATCCATGCGTTGGATAAAAGGATGGAGGTGGAGCCAGCCCGCCGGATGGTTTTGAACAAAATTTTGGCACTCTTCACGGTAATAAGCTCCGCACTGCCAAATGATATCGACGGGGGCCTTTTCGCCCTCCTGTTCTCTATATGCCTGTATGCAACGGTTAAGGGTACGAGCGCCCAAACTGCCGCCTGTGACTAAGATACAAAGACGGTTGGCGGCTATTCCAAAGAAGTTTTTCCCCTCTTGTCTGAGTGCCGAATTGGCCGTTGTGATGGTACTGCGGACGGGATTGCCGGTCAGTCGAATTTTTTCTTTAGGAAAAAAACGTTCCATGTTGGGATAGGCGGTGCATATAACGGTAACTTTTTTGGCTAACAGCTTGTTGGTAATACCGGCGTAAGAATTTTGTTCCTGTATGAGGCAGGGGATTTTTTTACGGGCAGCCATCCACAGCAAAGGGCCGCTGGCATATCCTCCTACGCCTATGGCGATATCGGGGCCAAATTCTCGAAGGATTTTTCGCGCTTTGTTCAGGCTTTTTGCGATTTTAAGCGGAAGACCCAAGTTTTTGATCCATGCTTTGCGTTGTAAACCCGCAACCGGCAGGCCAACAATTCGGTACCCTTCTGCAGGAACTTTTTCCATCTCCATCCTTCCTTCGGCGCCCACAAAGAGTACCTCGGCCAGAGGATACTGTACTTTGATTTGATGGGCAATGGCAATGGCGGGATAAATATGTCCGCCCGTGCCGCCTCCGCTGATAATTACTCTTATAGACTTATTCATAAGCCGACCTCCTCCTTTTGAATGCTTGTTTTTTCCAAGGTACGGCTAACGGCAAGTATCAACCCCACCGCAACGCATACAGCCAAAAACGAGGTTCCACCGCGGCTTACCAAAGGGAGGGTTTGTCCCGTTACGGGTAAAAGACCCACATTTACCCCTATATGCAGCAGGGCTTGAAACACGATGTACAACCCCAGGCCAATGACCAGCAAGGCCGAAAAACGGCGGGTGCAACGCTGGGCAATCAGGCAACTACGGTAGAAAAACCAGAGAAAAAGCATCAATACGGCCGATCCGCCCAACAAGCCGTACTCTTCTACAATAATGGCGTATATAAAATCCGATTCGGGTTTGGGCAGGTAATGACGCTGGGTACTGTTTCCGGGGCCTTTACCCAAAATACCGCCCGAGGCAATGGCGATTTTGGCCTGGTCGGCCTGGTAACTATCTCCATCTTCCTCATTGACAAAAGTGGTGAGGCGTTGAATGGCTGTTTCGACTCGGGGGAACATAGGGGTCCACATGGCCAAAACCACCATCAGAACAAGAGCTGCGCAGACGATGCCTAAGGTTTTTAAAAGATGTTTGGCAGAAACCCCTGCGATCACCAAAATCATCAAGGCGGTACTCCCCAGGAGCACCCCGGCGGAGATACTCCCCCAAAGCAGGAGGAGGCACACTAAACCCACAGGGAGGAGGAGGTAGATCAAAAACTCCTTAAAAGTGTTACAGGAATGGTCTTCCAAGGCTTTGGCCATATAGAGCATCAGGGCGACTTTGGCTAACTCAGCGGGTTGAAAAGAGAGGCCTGCAACCTCGATCCAGCGCGTACCGTCGTTGTGGGTAGTGCCCCAAAAGAGGGTGGCTGACAATAAAAATATGGCAAAGATCAGGCCCAAAAGAGCTAAACTGCGGTACATTCCCAAAGGAATAAGGTGGCATAAAAAGATCACCCCCAAACCGGCGGTTACAAAGAGAAATTGCTTGAACAGGAAGTAGAAAACCGTTCTGTTGCCGACGAGCACAATGCCCGAAGAGTAGATCGCCATCAAAGAGATCAGGGCGAGCAAGAGGACAATAATCCAAATGCCTTTGTCTCCTCCGATGGTTTTTCTGACTTGCGTCGTTATGTTTTCCTGTTCGGGATACATGGGTTATAATTTTCTGATGGCTTCTTTAAATTGTTGCCCGCGGTCTTCGTAGTTCTTAAAGAGGTCAAAACTGGCGCAGGCGGGTGAGAGGAGCACTGTATCGCCCGATTGGGCTAAATGATAGGCAGTTTGTACGGCTTCGGCGGCAGAGCGAACCTCGGTAATGGAGGGGATCTTATCCCCAAAATCATGCAGGAGTTTGCTGTTGTCGACGCCCAGGCATATTAGGGCCTTTACCTTGGTTTTGACCAAATCAAAGAGCAGGGTGTAATCGTTTCCCTTGTCGGTGCCTCCGGCAATCCATACTACCGGAGTTTTTATCGTCTCTAAGGCATACCAGGTCGAATGTACATTGGTGGCTTTGGAATCATTGATATAGAGTACGTTTCGTATTTTACCCACCTGCTCCAAACGATGTTCCACCCCTTTAAAACTCATCAGGCTTTGGCGAATATGCTCGTGGCGGATATTCATGACCTGTCCGGTTATGGCTGCTGCCATAGAGTTGTATACATTGTGTTTGCCTTGCAGGGCCAATTCGTCAATAAAAATCTTAAATTCGTCGTCGCCGTATTTCGAAGTAATTTGACCCTCGTGCGCCGAGGCGCCCTGTTCTTCTGTATGTTCTTGACTAAAAGGAAGTTTTTTTGCTTTGAGGACAATTTTATTCAGATGATCCACCGTAATTTCGTCGTCGGAACAAAAGATAAAGTAATCTTCGGGTTTCATGTTTTGGGTAATCCTGAACTTGGCGTTGATGTATTTTTGCATATCATTGCTGTAGCGGTCCAAATGGTCGGGAGTAATATTGAGCAGGATGGCTAAGTCGGCCTTAAAATCGTACATATTGTCTAATTGAAAACTGCTCAATTCCAATACAATAATATCGTATTGTTGGGTGGCCACCTGATAGGCATAACTTTGTCCGATGTTGCCGGCTAACCCCACCTTTAATCCTGCATTTTTTAGGAGGAAGTAGATCAGCGAGGAGGTGGTGGTTTTTCCGTTACTGCCTGTAATACAAATCTTTTTGGCGCGATCGTAGCGACCGGCAAATTCGATTTCGGAGATCACGGGCGTTCCTTTGCGGAGCAGTTGCGCCACTAAGGGGGCCGTATCGGGAATCCCCGGACTTTTGATCACTTCTGCGGCATTCAATACCTGCTCAGGCGTATGGCGCCCCTCCTCAAAATCAATAGCGTGCTCCCTGAGCATCTCTTTGGCCTGCTCCTGAAGATCGCTTATGTCCGAAAGAAAAACGTCAAAGCCTTTTTGTTTGGCCAAAACGGCAGCGCCCACCCCGCTTTCTCCTCCTCCCAATACTACAATTCTCTTCATATTATCTGATTTTTAATGTTGCAATACTAACAATGGCCAACAATACGGCCACAATCCAAAAGCGGATCACGATTTTGGCTTCGGGCATAGCCTTTAAGGGCTTGGTAATTACCGACTCCACTCCCTCTTTTTGAAAATGGTGGTGCAAGGGGGCCATTTTAAAGATGCGGCGTCCTGTTCCGTATTTGTGTCGGGTGTACTTAAAATAGTAGCGCTGTAGAATAACCGACAGGCTTTCTATAAAAAATATTCCGCATAAAATAGGAATTAACAGCTCTTTACGGATTAAAATGGCAAATACCGCTACGATTCCGCCTAAGGCTAAACTGCCGGTATCGCCCATAAAGAGTTGGGCGGGATAGGCATTATACCAGAGGAATCCAATCAGCGCCCCGATAAAGGCGGCTATAAAGACCACCAATTCGCCGCTGTTGGGAATGTACATGATATTCAAATATTTTGCATATATCACGTTGCCCGATAAATAGGCTAAAATTCCCAAGCTTACCGCAATCACAATGGTAATGCCGGTGGCCAAACCATCCATGCCGTCGGTTAAATTGGTGCCGTTAGATACGGCGGTAATAATAAAGATGATGGCCAATACGTAGATGATCCAGCCGGCCCACTCCCCGCCTATTCCCTTAAAAGGCCATAGCCACGCATAGTCAAATTCATTTCCCTTGAAAAAAGGGATGGTGGTGATGGTTCCCAAACCGTCTACTACCGAGAACTCCCGCTGAAAAAAGAGCACCAACCCCACCAACAATCCGAGTCCGACCTGTCCGATTATTTTAAATCGTCCCTGCAATCCCTCTTTATTCTTTTTAAATACCTTTATATAATCGTCGGCAAATCCAATACAACCTAACCAAACCGTAGAGACCAGCATCAACTGTATATACAGGTTGGTCAAATCTCCAAAAAGCAGGGTAGGGATCAGGAGGGCCCCGATAATGAGGAAGCCTCCCATGGTGGGGGTACCTTTCTTGGCCAACTGACCCTCTAAATCGAGTGCGCGGATCGATTCTCCGATTTGCTTCCGCTGCAATATCCGAATCAGTTTTTGTCCGCAGAAAAGGGCAATCAGCAGGGCGGCTACAATAGAAAACATAGAACGGAAAGTCAGGTATTTGAGCAAACCGAATCCGGGGAAATCAATCGTATTTTTAAAGTACTCGTAGAGGTGGTATAACATGAGGCAGGTATTAGGCTAAATATTCTGTTAATAATTCCTTGTCGTCAAAATGGTGTTTGATTCCCTTTACCTCCTGATAGTTCTCGTGCCCCTTTCCGGCAACCAAAACAATACTCTTTGGAGGAGCCATAAGCAGGGCTGTTTTAATAGCCTCGCGACGGTCGGTAATGCAAATACAGTGGGCCCTTTCGGAGCGGGTAAGGCCCTGGAGCATTTCCTTGATAATCTCCATAGGATCTTCGGAACGGGGGTTGTCGGAGGTAAAGATGACTTGGGTACTCTGCTCGTAGGCAATTCGGGCCATTTTGGGACGCTTGGCCTTGTCGCGGTCTCCTCCGCAACCCACCACGGTGTAAAGAGCCTGTTCGGGCATCAGAATCTCCCGAAGGGTAGCTAATGCATTGCTAAGGGCGTCCGGTGTATGGGCATAATCGACTACGGCGGTAATTCCCTTTTTTCCTTTAACGTACTCCAATCGACCCGACACGCTTGGGAGTTTAGAGAGCGCTTGTAATACTTCTTGCGGTTCCGCTCCCAATAGCCGAGCTGCGGCATAAACGGCTAAAAGGTTGTAGGCATTGTGTTTGCCAATAAAGGAGCTGGATAACTCCCTGCCGTCTATATTCAGGAACATCCCTTCTACGCTTTGCTCAATGATGCGTCCATGAAAGTCGGCCGGGCTTTTGCAGGCATAGGTGTAGGTATGGGCCGCACTATTCTGTACCATCACCTTTCCGTTTTTGTCGTCGGTATTGACTAAGGCAAAAGATTCGGGGGAGAGATGGTCAAAAAAACTTTTTTTGCATTGCAGATAGGCGGCAAAACTTCCGTGGTAATCCAAATGATCGTGGGTAAGGTTAGAAAAAACAGCCCCGCTAAAGTGCAAACCGGCAATCCTCCCTTGAGCAATGGCGTGAGAACTAACCTCCATAAAACAATAGGCGCACCCTTTGGCTACCATATCTGCCAGCAATTGATTTAGCTCTAAGGAGTCCGGAGTGGTATGGTGGCTGGGAAGCAGGCAGTTGTCTACATAGTTCTCTATGGTAGAGAACAATCCGCAGGCATACCCCAAATCCTTAAACAAACGGTAGAGTAAGGTGGCGGTGGTGGTTTTTCCGTTGGTGCCGGTAATCCCTACCAATTTCAGTGCTTTAGAGGGATGTCCGTAAAAGGCGGAGGCGATCTGTCCCAGGGCCTCTCCGCTATGGGCGACTTCTATACAAGGCACCGGTACCTTGGAGGCAGGCGGCTGTTCGCAAACAACGGCAACTGCTCCCTGTTCTACAGCTTGCTTGATATATTGATGACCGTCTGCCTGCGTACCGCGAATGGCTACAAAGAGGGCGCCGGGGGTTATTTTTCTGGAATCAAAACAAATAGAAAGAATTTCCGGATCGCTATGAGGCTGCGTTCGGATAATATCCACTGTTTGTATGAGGGTATTCAGGGTCATTTTGCTGCTATTTGCGTCTTTTTTCCATTGTTCTTTGTTAGGGCAATAGCGACTGTATTCACCGCTTGCAAGGGGGTTCCCGGAAGAGGATCCTGGCTTTCTACGCTCCCCATCCCTGTTACTTTAACCTGCAATCCGTTCCTTTCCAAGAGGTAGAGGGCGTCCATCAGGCCCATGCCGACCACGTTGGGCACGGTTCCGTCTGAGAGGGGTTTAGACCAATCAATGCCCGCCATTGGCTGAGGAGGTTGATAGGCGGGCGTCTTTTCTCTGATCACGGGGTCGTTCCAGTCTGTGCTAAAGCTGTAAATTTTGTCGGCGATCTCTCTGAATACCGGAGCCGCCCAGGTGGCTCCGTAAAAGTTCTGACGGGTTTTTTGCGTGTATACCACAACCACGATGGTGTATCGGGGATGATCTGACGGAAAAAATCCGGCAAAAGAGGCCTGATGCCTGTGGTAATCTCCCTCTTTATACCCTCCGCTTCCAAAGGCGATTTGGGCGGTTCCGGTCTTTCCCGATATGGGGTAGCGCGGGTTGTCGATACTTTTGGCCGTTCCTTCCTTAACCACATAACGCAGGGCTTTTTGCAGGCTGTCGATGGTAGATTTTGAACAGATGGATCCGCTGATTACTTGAGGTTTATATACTTTTTCGATTTGACCGGCTTTTTTGAGGCTTTCTATTAAATAGGGTCTCATCATTTTGCCTCCGTTGGCTACGGCATTATAAAAGCTAAGGATGTGTAAGGGGGTGAGTTTGACCTGATAACCTATGGCCATCATGGGTAGGGCCCCCGGTTCCCAGCGACTTTTGTCGTCCCGGGCCCTGAGCGATGCGGCTCCTTCGCCCTCTATATCCAACTTGAGCTTTTCGCTAATTTTTATATCGTAAAGTCTTTGGAGGAATTGAGATTCTTTTCCGGCAAAATGTTGCACCGCCATTTTGGCAAAAGCCACATTGGAAGATTTTTCAAAGGCCTGAAGAACGCTGATGTTGCCGTATCCCCCCGAACTCACGTCGCTCAGGGTGGCGCCCCCATAACTCCACCTGCCGTTTCCGGCATCTATCATGGTGTTGAGCGACACATAATCGTCTTCCAATAAGGCCATTAAAGTGGCTAATTTAAAGGTTGATCCCGGTTCTGTGGCCTCGGCAATGGCGTAATTATATCGTTCGTCGTAGTCGCCCGTATCGGTTTTGGTCAGGTTAGAAATGGCGCGGATCGCTCCCGTTTGCACCTCCATAACAATGGCGGTAGCTCCTTCCAATTCGGAAGATTTGGCTAACCGGTTGCGCAAAGCCCGCTCTGCCGCCTCCTGTATGTCGATGTCGAGGGTAGTTTGGACGTCATAGCCGTCGATCGGCGGAATGTCCGGAGTGACGGTAAGCGGCCTCGCTTCTTTGTTTTTGGTTTGACGTTGCAGGGTACGCAACCCCGGATTTCCTTTAAGTTGATGATCAAAAGAGTTTTCTATACCGGGCCCCCGACCGTAATCGTTTATAAATCCTATGGTGCGTGAGGCTAAGCGGTCGTAGGGATATATGCGTTTGTTTTTTTGTATGGCAATGAGTCCGCCTCGGTTTGTCCCCCTGCTAAAGAGGGGAAATTGTTTGATCTGTTCTAATTCGGTATGGGTCACATTCCTGTTCCCTACCACTTTATACCTGTTTCCGCTTGCGCGGGTATCTACGAGTTCCTTTTTGTAGGCGGCGGCCGTCTTATCTTTAAAAAATTGGGCTAAAGCGGCGCTGAGTCCGTCAACGTATTTATTAAAGGTATCGCGATGAGGGGCCAGGCAGTCGATGCGGATTTGGTAATAGGGAATAGAGGCGGCCAAAAACCGACCATCCATAGCCAGAATATTGCCCCGATTGGCCTCGATCTCCTCTTTGGTAAAGGCATTTTGCTCGGCTTTGTCTCCGTAATTGGTCAAATACTGCAGGCGCAGAATTTGGGCAATAACCCCCCCGCCTGCCAGCAACAGTACCAAGTACAATAATTTGATTCGGATGACAAAGGGTTTATTCATGAGGGTATTGCTCCATAATGATGCGCCCGGGCGGAAGGGTAGGCGCGTGTAGTTTTGAACCGAAGTCGGCTAAATGCTTGGATACTTCTTCGCGTTTGCTGAGTCTTCGTAATGCGGTGGTAGAAGAGGTGTATTCGATCCGGAGCCCTTTAAGTTCCCTTTCTAAAACCGTACGCTTGTCTAAGGTTTGGCCAAAGGCGTAATGAAGGCTCATGTAGGCGATCACTAAGGCAAAAAGGAAAAAAACAAAGCCTATTTGTCGTGCTACCAAATTTTTTAACACCTCTCCGCTGACCATATCTTGTACAATGTTTCTTTGATGGCTCATAGGTATTCAGTATTACGTTTTTCTACTGCCCGGAGTTTGGCGCTGCGGGCTCGGTTGTTTTGGGCTTTCTCTTCCGGCGAGGGGGTGATGGCCTTTTTGGTAACGGCGGTAAAAGGAGTTTGCGCGCTGCCGTAAAAATCTTTGGAAACGATTCCGGAGGTATTGCCGCTACGCATAAAGTTCTTAACCATACGATCTTCTAAGGAATGATAACTGATTATAACCAAACGGCCTCCGTTGTTTAGTACCCGGAGCGACTGTGCTAACAACGCCTCCAAGGCAGGAATTTCGCCGTTCACCTCTATGCGGATGGCTTGGTAAAGAGTAGCTAAAAATTTATGTATTTGTTGGGTTGGAATCAGGGGCGCCAAGGCTGACCGGAGCGATTGGGTATCTTTGACGGGAGCTTCTTCCCGCGCCTTTACCACTAAGGCGGCCACCCTTTTACTCTGCGGCATCTCTCCGTATTGCCGGAATATGCGTTCTAATTCCTGCTCGCTGTAGTGATTGAGCACTTGAGTGGCGCTAAGTGACGCCTGCTGATTCATCCGCATATCCAAAGGAGCTTGAAAGCGAAAAGAAAAACCCCGTTGTTTGGTGTCGAACTGGTGGGAAGATACGCCTAAGTCGGCCAAAATACCGTCTACCGCGTTACAACCCAAATAACGCAAACAGTTTTGGAGGTACTTAAAATTGTTATGGATAAACACTAACCGTTTATCCGGTAAGGTTTGGGATAAAGCGTCTCCATCGCGGTCAAAGGCATAGAGCCGTCCATTGCGGAGTTGCTCTAAGATGGCGCGGGCGTGGCCCCCGCCCCCAAAAGTGGCGTCTACATAAATCCCGTTTGGCTTAATGGCCAAGGCAGCAACGCTTTCGCGCAACATAACAGGGGTGTGGTATCCGGACATGACTATTTTCTAAGCCTTTTTCGTATTTCACTGATTTTTTCTGCAGGCAATTTCTTCTCTTTAAAATGCTCTTTTGCCCAGATTTCAATCTTGAAATCTTTGCCTGCAAAGACCACCTCTTTACGCACATCGATCAATTCCAACAAATTTTTGGAAATCAATATGCGACCCATCTTTTCGTCCGGTTCGACGATGCTTCTGTTATCGGTGTATTCCCTCCAAAATGCGTCGTCTTCTTCGTCAAATTCGGGGTCAAGGCGCGCCCTGACATCCTCGGATAATCGCTCCCACTCCTTGTCGGTCAACATATCCAAACAGTCGGAATAGGGATTTTTCCTGACCACAAAACAGAGCTTAGCAGGATCTTTACATTCTGCATATACCTTAAGCTGAGCTGGAAAGACTAATCTTCCCTTGTCGTCTACTTTTGCTATATGGTCGCCTACAAACATAATGAGGATTTGGGCAACAAAGGTATAAAAAATTTTCCACTTTCATACAAATTTTTACTTTTTTTTCCACAATTTATGCACAATCAAGTTCAGAGGGACAAAAAAAATGTCTGAACATTCTTATATTCAGACATTTTAGATAGTTTTTTTAGGTGCAATCAAGTAGACTTGTCGCCCCGCTCTTTTTCTAAAGCTTGCAGGTCGTAGTCTAACGAAGAGGCAAAGAGGTTAAGTTGGGTTTCAGCAGGTAGGGCCGGGGGAGGCATTTTCGGAGTTTCCGGTTTTGGGGAGGTGTCGGCCACGACGGCTTTGCGGAGTTCAAAGTTTTGTCCTAAGTATTTACGCCGCACTTCGGGGTTTCCGGCCAACTCTTCGGCGCTGCCGCTCTCTAAAATCGAGCCTTCGTAGAGCAAATAGGCACGGTCGGTAATAGCTAATGTTTCATGTACATTATGGTCGGTGATAATAATCCCGATGTTCTTGGTCTTGAGTTTGGCAATAATGTGCTGAATGTCTTCGACCGCAATGGGGTCAACGCCGGCAAAAGGTTCGTCCAATAAGATAAATTTGGGGTCGATGGCTAAGGCGCGGGCAATCTCGCAACGTCGGCGTTCTCCTCCGGAGAGTTGGATGCCGTAGCTTTTGCGCACCCTGCCCAACCCAAACTCTTCGATGAGCTGCTCCATCCGGTTTGTGCGTTCCGGTTTGGACAAATGCGACATTTCCATAACAGACAGCAAGTTGTCTTCTACGCTTAAACGTCTGAAGATGGAGGCTTCCTGAGCTAAATAACCCAAACCCTTTTGGGCCCTGCGGTACATGGGAAAGTCGGTAATCTCTTCGTCGTTCAGGTAGATTTTTCCGGCATTGGGTTTAATCAGTCCTGTAATCATGTAGAAGCTGGTCGTTTTGCCGGCGCCGTTGGGGCCTAACAATCCCACGATCTCTCCCTGGTCGACGTAAATAGAAACGCCCTTGACCACGGTGCGGGCTCCGTATTTTTTTACTAAGTTGGTGCTGTATAAACGCATAATGGTGAGAATGCGGCTAAATGAGGTTTAAATTGAGGTCGCGGCTCAAGGCTTGGACTTCGGGTTGGGTTTCAAAGAGAAATTTGGCTTTTTCTTCGGGCATGTAGAGTCGGCTTTTGTCATTTTGGTCTATCGGTTTAACTTCCAAAGAGAGGCTGATCCGACTGTTTTTGAGTTCCTGCTGTAAGAAAGCGGTCATGGCGGTCAAACATTTTTGCTCCATCCATTCGCGCTGGGCATGACTTTCGACCTCAAAAAAGATATTTAGGTCGTTGTCTATTCTGGGTTTACCGCTCGTGAGGGTGGCGTTGAGTCGAGGAAGCGTTTTGTAGGAGTCGGCCAAACGTTCCCAAACGGTCAGCAGCTGTTCGAGGCTAAAGAGGGTATCGGTGATTTCTTGATGGGGCGCTACCGGCTGTTCCATCGCCTTTTGTTGCTCCTCTTTGAGCATGGCATTGATAGAAAATCGCTTAGAGGGAGGAGGAGGCTCAGGCGAGGCCTTGGGAGGGGACTGAGGCTCTGTGGGTTTTGGGGTGGGAATGTGGGGAAGAGGTTTGAGGTTGGGACTTTGGGGCGAAGCAGAAATGGACGTCTGTTCTCCAAAACCGATGTGGGACAATCGAATAAGGTTAAGTTCGATGTGCAGGCGGGGATTGCCGCTGGCCTTGTAGGCTGTTTCACAGGCGGAGCAAATCCGTAATGCCTCGTAAAGAAAAGGAAAAGAGCAAGAGGCAGCCTGTTTGGCGTAATGGTCGGCCAAAGCGGGACTCATTTCGAGCAGGGGAAGGGTAGCGGGATCCTTGCTGACTAAAAGGTCGCGGAAGTGGCTGCTGAGTCCGGCAATAAAATGCAGGGCGTTAAAACCTTTGGCCAACACCTCGTCAAAAACAGTAAGGGCGTCGACGTAGTTGCGTCCCAAAAAGGAGTCGCAAAGTTTAAAATAGTATTCGTAATCCAATACGTTGAGGTTGGCAATGACCTGCTGGTAACTCACGGTATTTCCGCAAAAGGCGATGGTTTGGTCGTAGAGGGTCAGTGCGTCGCGCATGGCTCCGTCGGCTTTGACGGCCAAGACGTGAAGGGCTTCGGGTTCCATTTCCCGTCCCTCCCGTTGGGCGATTTGGGCTAAGGCATTGGCCATTTCCGATACGCTGATTCGGTTAAAGTCAAAGATTTGACAGCGCGACAAGATGGTAGGTAAGATTTTGTGTTTCTCTGTGGTAGCCAAAATAAAGAGGGCGTAGGAGGGGGGTTCTTCCAACGTTTTGAGAAAAGCGTTAAAGGCGCTTTGCGAGAGCATGTGCACCTCGTCGATAATATAGACGCTGTAGCTCCCGATCTGGGGGGGAATCCGCACTTTTTCGATCAATTGACGAATGTCTTCTACCGAATTATTGGAGGCGGCGTCCAATTCGTGGATGCAGTAGGAGCGCCCTTCTGCAAAAGAAAGGCACGATTCACAGGCGCCGCACGCCTCCATGTCCGGAGTGGGATGGAGGCAGTTGATGGTCCGGGCAAAAATGCGGGCGCAGGTGGTTTTACCCACGCCGCGAGGGCCGCAAAAGAGGTAAGCATGGGCCAATTGCCTCCTCAGGATGGCGTTCTTGAGGGTGGCGGCTATGTTGTTTTGCCCCAAAACGGTGTCAAAACGTTGCGGCCTGTACTTTCGAGCCGATACAACAAAATGTTCCATAGACGGCAAAAGTACGAAATAATCCTTAATTTTGCCCCCCTCCTTAGAGATGAAGTCTGAATCTGCCTATATCTTTTATTTATCATCGGGATTAAAATGCGTCTTTACTCCGGTGGATGCCCCTGTAGCCTATTGTGCCTTAGGGGTGGCCGCCGGTTCGCGTATGGAACCGATTCGCTTAAACGGATTAGTCCATTTAACGGAGCACATGCTTTTTAAGGGAACCAAAAAACGCAGCGCTTTTTATATCAATAACCGGTTGGAGCGTTTGGGCGGGGAGTTAAACGCCTATACCACTAAAGAAGAGTTGGTGGTGCATGCCACGGTATTAAAAGAAGATTTGGCCAAGGCCCTCGATTTATTGTCCGATATTTTTTTCCATTCAACTTTTCCGGCCGGGGAGTTGGCCAAAGAAAAAGAGGTGGTAGCAGACGAAATCAGTTCCTATAAAGAAAGTCCTCCGGAATTGATTGTAGATGAATTTGATCAGTTAATTTTTGAGGGACACCCCCTCGCTGCCCCCATTTTGGGAACGCGTCAATCTTTGGCGTGCATCCAATCTTTAGACCTCTTTGATTTTGTCCATCGCTATTTTGTCCCTTCGCAAATGGTCCTTTCTGTGGTGGCCAACATCTCGGAACGACGAATGCAGAAGTTTGCCCACGCCTATTTTGACCTTAGTTCGGCCCCTTTTATGGCTCCTCCCCTGTTTCAGGGCGATTTTCCCGCTCCCTTTTTTAGGGAAAAACACCGGCGTACCCATCAGGCCCATTGTTTGATCGGTGTGCGCGCCTACTCCTATTTCGACCCCAAACGCATTGCTTTATCTCTGTTAATCAATCTATTGGGAGGGCCATCGCCCAATGCGCGCCTAAACCTGCTGTTGCGGGAAAAATACGGATTGGTCTACAACGTGGAGGCCTCCTACACCCCTTTTTCCGACAGCGGGGTGGCAAGCATCTATTTTGGCGCAGACCGGAACGATTGGAAGCGCTGTTCCGATTTGATTCGTTTGGAATTGGACAAACTTTGCCATACCCCCCTGAGTTTAGGACAACTGCACAGCGCCCAAAAGCAGTTGATTGGTCAACTGACCATTGCCGCCGACAATGCTGAATCCAAATGTTTGAACCAACTCAAAAGCGTCATGGTGTATGGCAAGGTCGAACCGCTCGAGACGCTGACCGAACGGATAAAAGCGGTCACCCCTCAGGAGTTGAAGGAGGTGGCCCGGGAACTCTTTTCCCCTCAAGCAATGTCTACCCTGTTATATATATAGGCCATGACCCATGCAGCGGAATATGTACGTAACCATTCCACCCCTCCGGACGAGGTGTTGCAGTGGTTGGAGCGTCAGACACATATAAGGGCAATTCATCCCCGAATGCTATCGGGCCCGATTCAGGGCCGGTTTTTGGAGATGATCAGCGCCATGCTGGCGCCCGGGCGGATTTTGGAGATAGGAACCTTTACCGGTTATTCGGCCCTCTGTTTGGCTAAAGGATTGGGCATGGACGGGGTATTGCATACGATAGAATGTAACGACGAGTACGAAGAGCTGATTCGCGAGGCGATCAGCCGGTCAGGGAGGCAGGAACAAATCGTGCTGCATATAGGGGACGCCCTGTCCCTGATTCCAAAAATGGACGAACTCTTTGATTTAGTTTACATTGACGGAGATAAAAGCGAGTATATTGCCTATTACGAAGCGGTGATGCCCAAAGTGCGGCCGGGAGGTATTATCATGGTCGATAATGTGCTTTGGGGCGGCAAGGTATTGGAAGAGCCTTTACCAACCGATGCCCGAACGCGGGAAATGGCCGCCTTTAATGCAAAAGTTCAGGCCGACCCAAGGGTAGAAAACGTGTTGCTTCCCTTTAGAGACGGCCTGATGATGATACGAAAAAAGGCTAGTTAGAGGTAAAGCAAATCCCAATGGAGAGTCTGGGTACTTCCGGAGAAATATAATCCGGATTAAAGAAATTGGTCAGGCGGTAGCGAGCGTAAAGCGTAGTGTTTCTATGTTTTAGACCTATTTGTACTCCTGCACCAAAGGGGTTGAATTTAGTGCTGTCGCGGTATTTCTCTTTTACTTTATTCCCTGCCACTTGACTTTTTACTTTAAAACGCTTGCTGTAGGCAAAATCCCCATAAACAGTGGTTTCTATTGAGTTATGGCCAAAGAGGCGAATCCTTTGGTAGAGTCCGGTGCCTATGTTGTCGGTACGAAAAAATTCCCGCTTTATAGTTCCGTCCGGAATATAACCCATAAAAGCCATGGAAGCTTCTTTCATTCGATACGAGTAGCAACTGTATTGCAAAAGGAGGCCTATGGCGTAGTTTCTGGAGGGGAGGTAGAGGTGTCGGAGGCCGATTTCGAAGTTAAAGGAGTTTCCCGAATGGATGGGCATAAAGGTGGCCTCGTGGGTGGGAGTGGCAAAGCCAAAGCCAATGTAGGACTCCTCGCGGTAGCGCGGATATTTTTTTTCGTAGGAGTATGTTTTGGGTCGATAGAGAGTAATATCTGCTTCGGTGGTGTCTGTTTCGGCAACATAGAGCCTCAGAGGGGACTGGAGGGTGATGATCGTCTCCCCAATTCTGATTCGGGTGGGCTCCGTTTGGTTTTGCTGGGCAAAAGCGGCCGTGCAAAGAGACAGGACGGCAGACAGGAGGGTTATTTTGATTCTCATAACGAATGTGCGGTTTGATGTTTTTATTTATTTGTTTTTAGGCATAATGCCGATTTTACCTTCCATAACGGCGTCGATTACCTTGCGGGTAATTTTTCCCGAAATGCCGATCAGGACCAATTCTGTTTTTCCGTTGGCCACCATAAGGATGGCTTCTAATTGTTTGCTTTCCTTGTTTTGATTCTGAGATAAGTAAATGACAAAGTCGCTCTCCTCTTCCCGCATCTTTACCAACTCTTCAAACGATTGCTGTTTGACCAAATCCTGTACGTCTCTGCGGATTTGATTGGCCGTCTTTTCTGTTTCAGGCGTGATATCAATATTCATAATCCGCAAAGAAGCAATGCTGTTGAAGACTTCGTCCAATTCTGTATCGTCTGCCGATTTGGCCAATTTTAGCAAACTGGGAGAGATGCTGATAAAGCCCACGCCCTTGGTCTGTTCGTAGGCGCTAAAGAGGTCGTCCACCGATTTAATGCGCCGGTTTTGGGCAGCAAGGCTGCCGGATGCACTGATCAGTCCAATTATAGATAAAAGGCCGATATGTACTAAAATTTTTCTTTTCATTTTGCTATATATTTATTTATGGTTACGGTATATGTGTTCATTTGTTCGAGTTTTTCGGCTATAGCGCTTGCCTTTTGAAGTTGAAGGCTCATTTGGGCCAATTGCTGATGGGCTAAATCCAGAGCCTCCTCCTGATCGTAGATCCGCGCCCCGTTTTGGTAACATATAAAATCGGAGGTTACAGGAGGACGGAGGGCAAAGTAAAGGATGAGGGCTGCGGCCACGGCGGTCAGAGGGGCCAGCAGGCGAATCATGCTATGCGTAAAAGGGCGGATATGGCGAGGCCTTACCGCCGGTGGCATAAAGGCGGCCTCGTTCGTAAAAAAACCAAAGAGTGCGCGGTAGGGCATCAGGTCTTGGGGCAGGTCGGCTTCCCTAAACCATGCGGAGAGTTCTCTTTCCTCGGCAAGGGAGGTTGTTCCCTCGTGGTAGCGCTCCAATAGTTGGCGGATGGCGGTTTCGTTTATCGGTTCCATTGTTGTAACATTTGTTCTCTAATTTTCTTGCGGGCCCGCGACAGGTTGGTCCGTACGCTTCCCTCGTCGCTCTCTAAAATATCGGCAATCTCCGACAATTCATATCCTTCGACGTCCCTCAGCCTGATACACATTTTCTGTTGCAGGGGGAGCCGGTCAATCAGGCTGCATATAAAGGCGTGCGTATCTTTTTCTTCCAAGATGATTTGAGGCGTTCTCAACGTTTGCGTCTTGTGGCCGAGGGTTGCTTCTTTCAGGTATCCCTCTCTGCGGTTGTTTTTACGCAATACGTCTATACACAGATTTTTAGCCGTACACATGGCTAACGCCTCCATTCGGGGATGATCCGCTCCTGAACGGATTCCTTTCCAAAGCCTGAAACCTACCTCCTGAACAACGTCCTCGGCGGCTTCGTGCCGTTTGAGCAGACTGAGGCTAAAACGGTAGAGTTTGGGTCTCAGGTCAAAAAGAAAGGTGTTAAAAGCAACTTGGTTCATCATCATACCGTAAACGAAAGGAGCCTGTTTTTGTTACAAGCTCCTCCTGAAAAAATGCAAAAAAGGATTATTTATAACTGATATCCATGCGGTAGCGCCAATCCCCAAAGTAGAGGTTTCCTCCCCTCCATTCTACCTCTCCGCGCTGAAAGTCGACCGTCTCGCTGCGGGGCCATGTTTTAGCCGGATACAAAGGTTGGGATATATCCTGATTGACTACCAAATGGTACGCATCAATTCCCTTGGTAAAGAACCAGTACACCTCGTCGTCCTGAGCCAATAGCATACGGCCAAATGATTGATCTACAGGAACCCAGCCTATACCTTCGTAATAGACTTCGGCCCAGTCGTGGAGGTTTTTGTTGCCCGGATGCATCATAAATCCGCTTTGCCATTTGGCCGGTACGCCTGCACAGCGGGCCATAGTAATAAAGAGCAGGGATACCTGTCCGCAGTCTCCGTGGCGGTTATCGAGTACGTATTCGGGAATATTGGCAAGGGTAGAGTACTCTCGGGCGCTGGCCCAGGGGAAATTTTGATCGATCCATTCGTAGATTTTTTTAACCTTGAGGTAGGGATTTTGCTCGTCGCCCACTACTTCCTTACAAAGCTGTTGAATCCGTTCCGAAAAGAGTATATGCGGGGCCCGTTGGGCGGTATAGGTTTGATAGAGTTCGGATTGGGTATTGTAAGGCTGGAGTTTGTCGGGATTCACATCAAACCATTGTGCATAAGCAGTGTAGCTAAACGAATAGGTAAATACCGTTGGTTCGCCCGCCACAGCTTTTTGCTCCATGTAAATGGTTTTGTGGTCAAAATGTTCGGGCGCTACGATATAATCGGGTTGGCAGGTAGAGCCGAGTTTAAAGTTGGTTTGTCTGGGGATGTCGGTACGGGGCAGGGGCAACCATGCGCGGATTACTTCTCCTTCGGGTACGGCGTCGGGCTTAACGGTTAAGGTGTAGGTGACTTCCATATTTACCGGATTCACGGTATTGCGGTACCGGTACTGCCATTTGGCGGCGGTTACCACTCCGGGGAGGTTTTTGGCCAAAAACCGGTTCAGGCTGTCGGGTTGGTTGCCGTTGACCGCTTCCCAGCGCTTGCGGGCCAAAGGGTCAATACGGAAGAGGTTGCGGGCGGCGTTGTTAAAGTAGCGTTTTTCGCCGTCGATCATCATCCATTCTAAGGCGTTACTCTCTTCCCATTCAAGCAGTTGCTCGGATGTTAGTTCTTCTTCTGTATAATAATTTTTTAGAAAAAGGAGGACGGTAGAGTCGGTGGCAGAAAAATCGCTGCGTATCCGTTGCATTCGGTCGATTTGAAAGTGCCATTCCAATTGCTCCAAAATGGGAAGGTCGTTTTGGCAAAGGTAGTGTTTAATCAGGGAGTCGGCTTTGGTAAATTGGCTTTCATGTATGGCGGTTATTATATCTTCGTTGGTGACAGGAACACAAGCGGCTACCAAGAGGCTTAGAAAGAAGAATTTTTTCATGGGTGTAGATTTAATGTATGCTATTTAACTCTTTCTGCATAGCTTCGATCGCGGGTATCGACCTTAATGCGTTCGCCCTGATTGATAAACAGGGGCACCATGATGGTGGCTCCCGTTTCGATGGTGGCGCTTTTTTGGGCGTTGGTAGAGGCGGTATCGCCTTTTACGGCCGGTTCGGTATAGGTTACTTCCATCTCCACAAAGGGAGGAAGTTCGCACGTCAACACCCGATCCTCGTCGGCATGGAACATCATCTCTACAAATTGCCCCTCTTTCATCAAATCGGCGTTGTCTACCATATCATCTTGCAAATCAATTTGTTCAAATGTTTCGCCGTGCATAAAATGAAATCCGGTATCGTCCTTATAGAGGAATTGATAGGGGCGGCGTTCAATGCGAATAATGTCGATGCGCTCTCCGGCGGTAAAGGTGTTTTCTAAAATCCGTCCGTTGTCCAAATTGCGCATCTTTACTTTTACAAAAGCCCCCCCTTTGCCCGGTTTTACGTGTTGAAACCAAACGATGGCGCAAGGTTTGCCGTTGTAATCAATGCACAAGCCGTTTTTAAAATCTGCAGTAGTAGCCATAAATTAGCGTATAGGTATGATGAATATTTGGCACAAAGTTAGAAAAAAATGTCGGAATATCGGAAATTTTCTTACCTTTGCCGTCTCGGTACCATAGCTCAGTTGGTAGAGCAAAGGACTGAAAATCCTTGTGTCCCCGGTTCGATTCCTGGTGGTACCACATGAAAAAGTATCTGTTATCGGCTGTCATAGCCGCCGTATGTTTTGCAACAGGTTGCAACGCGGTGCAAGAAGAAGAGTTATTTAACGGCAAAGATTTGTCAAACTGGGCGTTTGTCGTAGATGGCGACTTGGTTCCGGGCGATCAGGTCTTTTCTGTTCAGGATGGAGCTATATTGATTCAAGGTTCCCCTTTTGGGTATATGTACACCAAAAAGAAGTACAGAAACTATACCCTGAATGTAGAATGGAGTTGGGTAGACGAGCCGACCAACAGCGGCATCTTCCTTATAATCGAAGAGACGAATACTCCTTTTCCCAAAGGAATTGAATGCCAACTTAAAGCAGGGAGCGTAGGAGATTTTGTGCTGCTCGGGGGGGCAGATTTGTTGGAGTACAGCCCGCCGGAAGGGCAGGATCGCCCCAGGGTTCCCATGATTTTTAAACGGGAGGATTCGAGCGAAAAAGCGCCGGGGGAGTGGAACAAAATGAACATTACCGTTTTTGAAGGTGTTATTACGGTATATGTCAATGATGTGCTTCAAAATGTCGGAACCAATCCGGTAAAAGAGGGACACATAGGACTGCAAAGCGAAGGGAAACGGATTCAGTTTCGCAAGGTAACCCTTACGGAGAAATCAGGGGAGTAACATTTTTAAACAGTTCCTTAAAGTTTTTTAGGAAAAAATTCCCCAAAAGTTGCGATATTTTTGGAATATATTCCCCAAAAGTTGTATCTTTG
>WRJW01000217.1 GCA_009778375.1 Bacteroidota bacterium | reverse complement strand
GGATATACCTCAATGGATGTGGCATTTTCTTCTAAAACCGTAACGCTGCAATGCGCTGCCGTTTGGGGATTATCCTGATCCAAAAAAGTAATCAGGGTAGTTCCCGGATTCACTCCTTTTATATTACCCTCTTGATCTACAGAGACTATATCCGGATCCGCCGAGCGCCAAAAAGGTCGAAGCACCACCGCATCCTGAGGAAAAACCGTATAACTGAGCGCCTCTTGGGCCTGATACCTCAAGGTCAATTCTTCCCAACTCAACATAATAGATTCGGCCAATCTGGGAGAGACGGTCACCGTGCAGCTTGCCTTGACCTCGGGCCTTTCCCAATCACAAACCGTAATTACCGCATTGCCAACATCTACAGCAGTTATCATCCCGTGTTGATCGACTAAGGCCACCGTTTCGTCAGAGGAGTTCCATTGAACTTCGGGGATAACGGAACCTGTCGGAACAAGCGTACAAGAGAGCGCTTCCTTTTCTCCTTTTACCAACGCTAAATGCTCTTTACTCAAAACAATTTGGGTTGCTAATTGCGGCCCCACCCTGACTTCGCACGCAGCGGATAAAGAGGTGCCGGACAAAGTAACCGTAATGATCGCCACTCCTTCTCCCACTGCAGTCACCAATCCTGTAGCCGATACCGTAGCAACGGATGTTTGGGAAGACGACCATTGGTATAAAGGCGCAGGGAGGTCAGACGGCTCATGCGTTACCACAAACGGGTAGGTGTCGAAAACGCGCAGATCAAGCGTTTGCACGTCCAACGAAATAGCCAATACTTTCTCTTTTTCTACACATCCGGCTAACAAACAACTAGCCAAAAATCCATACAATGCTTTTTTCATACTGTTTTTTATTTTATACGGTCCGTTCAAAAAAGAGCCGGCTCTCAACAATCAGAGTCGACCCTTTTTCCTAAAACCTAAACCTATGTTGTCAAGACGCAAAAAAAAGGTAAAATGTTGCATAGCCCTTCAAAAATTTTTTAATATTTATACAAAAACGTATACAAGTATATGATTATCAATAATTCTATATTTTAAAAAAAGAGCGATTTCGCAACCGTCTTTACCATAAAAATGAGCGTTCAGATTACCGGATTTGTCGGAGACAAAAGGTTCCACCTGAATTTGGCGAGAGAAATCGACCCCTTCTCGGGAGAGGCATTTAAATATAGCCTCCTTGGCGCTCCACAAAATCCCCAATTGCAGGGAACGCAACACCGAATCAGGCCCCAGAAATCCAATTTCCCTATCGGATAACGCCCGTTGTTCCACCGCAGAAAAATTGCGGTTCAAAGACTCTATATCCACGCCCGCCCTTTTTTGTGGATGGGTTAGCAATGCCGTAAAACGGTTGGTATGGGCAATACTGATATGCGCGGGGTTATCCATTAAAAAAGGTTGACCGTTGGGACGATGGTTTAAAACCTGATCGGCGCCAAAAACGATTCGGAGCAGGGAGTGCACAGAGCGTTGCTCCCTTGCTCTTTTTTCCCCCCTCAAAACCGGATCTTGCTGCTCCCAAATAGCCAACACCGACCGGTCTGCGTTTTTCTCTATATAATACAGGCCCATCCTACTCTTCGTCCGTTTCGTCCGAAATTTCGCCCACTATTTCTTCCAAAATATCTTCGAGCGTAACGACTCCTTCCGTCCCTCCATATTCGTCTACCACTACGGCAAGATGAATTTTTTTCTCGCGAAATTCCTCCAATAAATCGTTAATTTTTTTGCTCTCCGGCACAAAATAGGCCGTGCGGATCAGGCCGCGCCATTCAAAATCATCACCTTGAGCATGGATATAGGGGAGGAGATCTTTTACGTATAAAAATCCCTTAATATTATCTAAATTCCCCTCATAAACAGGAAGTCGGGAGTAACCGCTCTCTATGACCTCCTTACGGACGGCGCCAAAAGAAGATTCGATTTCCAAAGCGCTTACTTCTACTCGGGGTCTCATTATTTTGCGAACGTCGGTGGTCACAAAACCCACGATCCCTTTTAACATCTTTTTCTCTTCTATCTCGGCTCCTCCCGTAATATCTACGGCCTGAGAAAGATCTTCGATGGAGACCGCATGACGGGAAGCCATCAGGTTTTTATTCATCTTAGTAGAAACACGCACCATCAACATATTAAATGGTCTGGCAAATTTCTCCAAAAAGTGCAAAGGGGCCGCCATCTGTAGCGAAAAAGGTTCGGGATATTGGGTGGCCAACATCTTGGGCACAACCTCTCCAAAAAGCACCAACACAAAAGTAACCATAACGGTTTGAAACAGAAAACCCCATACGGGGGCTATGGAAAAATCTATCAAACTGTTAATCAAAAAAGAAGAAAGCAGCACGATGGTAATGCTCACTAAATTATTGGCTTGTAAAATCGTACCCAGCAAAAAGTCAACCCGGTCAAGGTGTCGTAAGACCATTTTGGATTTTTTATCGTTCCTCCGCCTGAGTTTGTCCAACTGCCGGGGAGAAAGGGAAAAAAAGGAGGCTTCGCTACCCGATATCAAAGCAGAACAAATCAAAAGAATAATCAAAATCCCTGCCAAAAGCAGATGCTGTACACTAAAGGGGTAAAATATAATGTCGCCGATTGCGCAACTCGGAGGTTCCAAGAATATAACGGATTAATTATCGCCGCAAAGATAGAGATTTGTACGAAACGGCAAAAAAATATTTTTCCTGCATAAAAACAGGACGGTACGACGATTTGGCGCTCCTCAGCCCCTGATCGCCTGCATCGTCCTCTCGATTAACGTACGCAAAAGAAGCCATCCGATCACGGACAAACTCCCTGTTTATCATCGGATACGCTCCCCTGACATCAGGAAAAGCTTTTTCTACATGCACTATATAAGTATCCGAATTGAGCGGTTCTCCAACGGTATAGGCCACCACTTTACCGCCTACTCTTAACAAGGCGCCTTCTAAACCAAGTTCGTCAAAATAATGGAGGCCTGTTTCTGCTACGCAAACTTCCTGTCGCAGGGAATCGTTGCCAAAGCATCCCATCTGTACGCACCATTCCCTATTCATGGCCACACATTCGGGAATATTGCGGGCATCTAAGCGTTCATAGCTCCAGTCGGGCTGTTCTTCAAAACGGGCAATATGGTTGCGCTTAGGTTGGTAGTGTTTGCCCCGCAAGTCGCTTAAATCACCCATTTTATATATATAATCCCAACTGTTCCGGAGGGGAGATACCTCAAACAAACCGGGGTATAGTTGCTGCAAAAGAAGCGCCCGATCAGCCTCTACGCCTGCCATTTTAAAATCTCGCCCCTCCTCTAAGGCTTCCTCCATCAACATATCGACCAATAATTTTAGATCTCCCCTGCCGGCCGGAAAAAAATCTGTCCGATGTTCCGGATCACCGGTACGAATCAGGAGCCAATCCTCCACACGGGCCATTCGGGTACCGTAAACTGATCGCCATACATACAGGTTGGTAAAACAATATTCTGCACCCCGATAGTCCGACAACCGCAGCAAAGGATCGACCCAAGCCTTATCTGAAAGCTCAACTTGTTTAAAATCAATCACGCTTAATCGATCCAATCATGCAATGTTTGGAGTATCCGCTCCCTCATCTCCTCCGGCAGGTTGCCGATTCGCGCTCGGTGCGAACCTTTGGGAGCCACTATATACAACACATCCGGTCTATGCGGATCGGGCGCGGCAGGAGCAAACCAGGGGTCATATTCTCCATAAATAAAAATAAACTTGGCATCCGAATCGCTAATAAAAGAGCTGATTTTATGGTAGAGCGTGGGATCAAAAGTGATCTGCATATCTTCGGGAAGAAAAATACGGGCCAAATATCCTCTGGAGTCGGTAATGGTCAACTGATCCTTAAAAGGTTCAATGTCGTACCCATAATATCCCAATTCTTTAGCGGCTTGTACAAAAAAGGGCGAAGTGTCTGATTCGGACACAAAATAACCCGGATCGGAAATGCCCGTAAAGTGCTTGAACAGGGTCTCGTCGTCCGATTGGAGGTCGGGAATCATACCTGTGGGGGTACCATACTGCCAAAAAGCAAAGGGGTATTCCAATACCGTATAATCAAATACCTCTTGCAAAGGAATCCTGAATCGATACTCTTTTTCGTTACACAGCGCCTCCAACAGGGGCATAAGTCGCGCTCGGCGTTTGAGAATCTCGTGCTGGAAAGCCAAAATTTGGGCCCGATCTTCGGTACTCCCCACCTGATCGCGCAAAAAAGGCTCGTGGCGGCCATCTTCCACACCGCGGCATAGAGGGCCAACATAAGGGACGCTGACGTCTATATCATCCGGAAAAAAAGTCCGGTAAATCATCACCGTTTGGCCTCCCTTGCTGATTCCGGTCGATATCCACTTTTGGGGGTAGATCGTGCGCAGCATTTGGTTGATCCGATGGAGGTCGTTGGCCGAATTTTCTGCGGTAAGATAATCCCAATTAACCGGTTGAGGGGTAGATTCCAAAAAATAGCGGTGTTCCACTACCACTAAGTTGGCATTGAGCAGCCGAGCTACCTCGTCTATGTATCGGGGAGATGCCGCATAAGCCGCTCCGTACCCTTCGGTGACCATTACGGTCGGACGGTCGGCTCCTACGTGCATCACAAATACGCGTTGCACAAAAGAGCCTCCATCCGGATTTTGGTAATCCACAGGTTGCTGCACATACAGCAAATATTTTTCGGCAAAGTGGGAAGATTCCAAGGCTTCTATCTTTTGCACCTCTGGAAATGATTGCAGGGTCAACTGCAAGGACGTTTGGGCAAATAATGGAAACGCGGCAAAAAGCCACAAGCTTGCAAAACTGATTTTTCGTATCATGGTGTATAATTGGTTTTTCTTAATACAGAACCTTTAAAGTAATCGTTCCTCGGGTTCATGCTTTCCTCCACATCAAAATCCGATCCGGTATTTGGTGCAGCAGCGACCGCCGGAGCCGAAACGCCGGTAATCAATGTAAGCGCTTTAGCCAAGAAAGACTCTTGGGCGTCTCCCAACTGACGAACACCCTCCATCAACAGGTCGGTTACTGCATAATCGGGCGTAAAACCGTCTTTAAAATTTGTGACCCCCAAAGAATTGGCATAACGCTCTACAATCGGCTGAATCCCCCAGTTTTTGATCTCCTTGTCCTCCGCTTGAAACAGTATGGATCCGGTGTATTTTCCACGGGTAGCCGCGCCAATCTTGATCACCTCCATATAGGGGTCCAAACCGGTAATTACAAATTCGGAGGCGGAGGCGGTATTATAGGTGGTTAATACGTATACCCGATTCAAGTCCATATTCACCGGCACCCTCTTGTCAAAAAGGGTTCTGATGCGATCGTACTCCTTCTGTTGTTCCCAATAGGCCTGATACGAAGCATTCCATTGGTAGGTAATCATCACGTTTTCTGCCTGCACCACATTGGCCGGAGCCAAAATACTGGCCAAATGAGTGGCCACATAACCATAACCGCCCAAATTGTAGCGTAAATCCAACACCACATCGTCTACTCCTGCCGCTTTAAATCGCTGAAACACTCCGGAAAGCTCCTCTTCGGAACCTCCAAAAAAGTCGCTGTAAAACAAATATCCGATTTTATGCCCTTCTATTTCTATTACCTTTTCTTCTATAATCGCGCTTAATTGCATCTTGACCGCAATAAGGTTCACGGTCATACCGGGGCCAATACCTCCATCGGAAAGTACGCCCATCTGCAAAGAAAGGGAAGGGTCGTTATAAAGCCTAATGTAATTATTGGCGTCGATATTGCTCCCATTCATTTTATAGATAATATCTCCACGTTTAAGTCCGGCCTGCTCCGCCGGGGTATTATGGTACACATACTCAATGATTCCAAAATAGTAATCAGTGCCCGTAAAACGACCAAACGCAAGAGAATAACCAAAAGTCGTCTCCACTCCTTCGCTCCCCTCGGATAATGCCTCATAATCATCGGTAATATACGACCATTTATCTTCGGGTTTATAGAGCAATTTGTCAAAATAGTCTTTGGAATCAAACTCGTATTTACGGTCTATGTTCCGGGGCATTTCGGCCGTCCACAAATAGACTTCGTCCATATATTCGTAAATAAAGTTATTTACCTTTTGGACTAATCGAGGGGCTTGTTCATGATCTGATTTGGTACAGGAGACGCCAAAAGTCGAAAACAACAAGCATAAAACAAGAATACGTCTGTGTGCCATTTTTTTTCTGCAAAGATAAAATATTTTTACTTTTGTCTTTTATTTCGGGATATGAAGAATTTTATTGAAGAGTTGCAATGGCGTGGTATGGTGCATGATGTGATGCCCGGAACCTTAGAACAGTTACAAAAAGAGATGACCGTGGCCTACGTGGGGATCGATCCCACCGCCGACTCCCTGCATATAGGACATTTGGTGACCGTAATGCTGCTCAGGCATTTTCAATTATGCGGACACAAGCCTGTTGCCTTAGTAGGGGGTGCAACGGGAATGATTGGAGATCCGTCGGGTAAATCATCGGAGCGCAATTTGTTAGACGAAAAAACCTTACGCCATAATCAGGAGGCTATTAAAAAGCAGCTGGCCCGTTTTCTCGATTTTGATTCGGAAGCGCCAAACGCCGCTGTCATGGTTAATAACTACGACTGGATGAAGGATTATTCTTTTTTAGCTTTTACCCGCGATGTAGGCAAACACATAACGGTCAATTATATGATGAGCAAAGATTCGGTAAAAAAACGAATCACGGGCGACGAGCACGAAGGGATGTCTTTTACCGAATTTACCTACCAGCTGGTTCAGGGATATGACTATTTATTTTTGTACGAGCATTATAATTGCAAGTTGCAAATGGGCGGCAGCGACCAGTGGGGCAATATTACCACCGGATCGGAACTGATCCGCCGCAAAACGGGCGGCGAATGTTTTGCCCTGACCTGTCCGTTGATTACCAAAGCAGACGGAGGAAAATTCGGCAAAACCGAACAGGGCAATGTGTGGATAGATGCCCGTTATACCAGCCCCTATACCTTTTATCAGTTTTGGCTCAACGTGTCGGATGAAGATGCCGAGAAATACCTGAAAATCTTCACTTTTTTGCATAGACAAGAAATTGAAGATGCGGTTACACAACACTATTCTGCGCCCCACGAACGACTTTTACAAAAATTGTTAGCCAAAGAGGTGACTTGTATGGTTCACGGCACTGCGGAGTACCTAAAAGCCATAGACGCCTCTCAAATCCTTTTTGGACAGGGAACTTCCGATATGTTGCGCTCCTTGGACGAGGCTACTTTTCTATCCGTTTTTGAGGGGGTGCCTCAATGCGACATTCGGGCCGCCGACCTCCCTGCAGACGTGATGGAGTTGCTGGCCGTAAAAACCGCCGTATTTTCTTCTAAGGGAGAATGCCGCAAAATGATTCAAGGAGGAGGGCTCAGCCTCAACAAAGAGAAAGTAACGGCCATCGACTTACAGGTAAACAGCATGATGCTTATACAGGGAAAATACCTTTTGATCCAAAAAGGAAAGAAAAATTATTACCTCATTAAATGCCTCGAATAACATGGAACAACCCGAAACCACCCGCCAGCTTAAAGTAGGACGCCAATTGCAGCGCGACTTGGCCGAGATATTCCAGCAACAAGGCATGAGCGCCTACAACGGGGTCATGATTACCGTTACGTCGGTACGGATGAGTCCCGACTTGGCCTTTGCCAAAGTATGGTTAAGTATTTTTCCGTCGGACAAGGGAAGCGAGGTCTTGGAACTCCTCCAAAAACAAGTCAAAACGATCCGCGGAGCCTTAGGCCGCAGAGTAGCCAAACAATTACGTATCGTTCCCGAATTGGTCTTTATGGTAGACGACTCTTTGGATTATGTTGAACGGATTGACGCCTTGCTTCGCTCGTGAATCTCCCCCTTTTTATTGCCCGACGCTATCTTTTTGCGAAAAAATCGCACAACGTAATCAACCTGATATCGTGGATTACCGCCTTAGGTATGATGGCCGGAACGTTGGCCTTTATCGTAATTTTGTCGGTATACAACGGCTTTGACCATCTGGTTCAGTCGCTCTACAACACTTTTGACGCCGATTTGGTAATCAAGCCGGCCACAGGAAAATATATAGACGGATGCGATCCTCTTTGGGACGACATCAAGGGAGACCCTTTGGTAGCAGCATGGTGCGAAATTGTAGAAGAGACCGTAGTCATCGAGTACCGCAACCGCTCCGTTACTGCTATGATGAAAGGAGTGGACTCCATTTTTACTACGCATACCCCCTTAATCGATCGTACCACAGACGGCGCTTTTTCTACCCATTTGGGTGAAATTCCTCAAATCGTTATGGGTCAGGGGTTGGCACGAAATTTGGGGGTAAATATTCATTTTATCGACCCCATCTACCTCTATTTTCCCAGCCTCAGCGCTACCTTTAACCCCCTAAATCCTCAGGCATCCCTGCACACCCAAAAACTCTTTCCTTCGGGGATTTTTGCCGTAGAACAGAACTACGACTCCCAATATTTTTTTATCCCCCTTGCTACTGCCCGCCAATTGATGGAATATACTACTGAGGTAAGCTATATCGAAATCCGCCTCCAACCCGGGGCTTCGACCGACAATATTCAAGCAAAGTACCGTCGGCTGTTGGAACCTCATGGCTACCTCCTGCAAAACCGGTACCAGCAAAACGAATCGCTCTATAAAATGATGCGCACAGAAAAAATAGTCATCTACTTTCTATTGCTCTTTGTATTGTTGATTATCTCTTGCAACATTTTGGGATCCATGGCGCTGCTCATTATTGAAAAACGCGAAGATATGGTCAGCCTCCAAAGTTTGGGCGCTTCGCCGGTGGCGATCAAACGTATTTTTCTTCTGGAAGGGTGGATGATTACCGTATTAGGATCCTTTTTCGGCCTGATTTTTGGTCTATTGCTCTGTTTTCTTCAACAACGTTTTGGACTCATTTCCCTGCCCGGTAATTTTATGATTACCGCCTATCCGGTATTGGTTATGTGGAACGATATAGCCTTAGTGCTCGCCTCCGTACTGCTGATCGGCTATTTGGCCGCCCGTGCCTCCGTGCGTTTTTTTATTTTGCAATAAAACAACAGCCGCCCGAACAGGTGCTCGGGCGGCTGAATGTGTAATGTTTAGGCTCAGGTTAATATCCAGGGTTCTGCTGATCCTTTAGGGTCGGATTGGCATTGATTTCATTAACATCTATGGGCAGCACGGTTTTGTAATAGGTTCTGTCAATGGTCTCGGGACGGGAAGTTACCGGTGACATAGTCCAAAAATCATTATACGTAATGCTCTTGTTCCAACGCATCATGTCAAAGAAACGATGACCCTCATTGAGTAATTCTTTGCTGCGCTCGTTTTGAATCATTTCAAGGGTAACGTTGGCAGCAGTAGCCGGATCCAGATTGGGGGCCCGCTGGCGTATTGCCTGTAAATAAGTGGCGGCTTTTTCCTTATTATTGGACAGAAAAGCGGCTTCGGCAGCAATCAAATAGATTTCAGAGAGGCGAATAACTTTAATATTTACTGCCGTTGAGGTGCTTTTGCCGTCGCCGGGACATGAAAGACCTCCCATATATTTATAGCAGCAACCTTTTCTAAGGCCCACCATCTCGCCAACATGATTTACCTTTTCAGATTTTTCATCTATACCCATAAGGCCCCAACGTATATCGTCAGGGTCTTCGCCCAGTAAGGCAAGAAAGGCATCGCTGGCAATAAAATAATCCCAGTTGGTATAGCTGGAAGGTGTTTTAATATTCATGGAACCTAAAGAAGATCTGGTCAAATCACCTTCTATAGGCAAATAAATCAATTCAAAAATAGATTCGGTTTGAAACTGTTTGGACCAGGAATCTACCCAACCGTCGTTGGCGTACAAAGTATAGATTTTTGAATCAATCACCTCTTCGGCTGCCGTTAATGCTGCCGAATAATTTTGCATTTGCAGGTATACCCGCGCCTGCATGGAAACGCCGGCATAATAATTTATGTATCCGTTATCTTTTTGACCTTTGGTAAAGAGCGGAATCGCCGCATTTAAGTCGGCAACAATCTGCGAATACACCTCTCCCACGGTCGCCCGTGGAGGTTGCGCGGATGCATCCAGCACTTCAAGTATCAAAGGAACCCCTAATGCATTTTTATCCATATCATACGGCTTGCCGTACAAACGTACCAAATCGTAATAACATATTGCTCTGGCAGTAAGTGCCTGAGCTTTAAGATGGTTTAATGCACCAGAACCATTACCGGCATCTGAGATGATCTCTATGTTAGTAATCAGATTGTTAATCTGCGCCAGACAGTGGTAAATCTGAGACCAAAAACCGGAATAGGTACCGCTCACCGTGGTATGCTCAAACACAAACAGGTTGTCATATCCTCTACCTCGCCCTCCTACACATAAATCCCCACCTTTGGCGTCTGCATAGAGGAACATATTTCTGCCATAGTAACTGCCATCACCCAGCATTTTGCGCATAATTCCGTTCATAATTACCTGTGCATCAGCTGCCGTACCGACTGCCGACTTGGCGTCAGCCTGGCTGGTGGGTTTCACGTCCAAAAAGGAATCACAGGACGATACGAATAATGCACACGATATTGCGAATAATAATAATTTCTTCATTTATATATAATTATATGATTATTAACTAAAAATTAATTTCAAGCCCAAAGGTATAAGTTTTGCTTATGGGTAACTCCGAATTTCTATATGCTCTATAGTTGACTTCGGGGTCATATACCTTATAGGCGGCAAAAGTAAGGAGGTTAGACCCCGTAAAATAAATACGGGCGCCGCTAATCCCCACTGTATTAACAATTCCTTTAGGCAACGAGTACGAAAGCGAAATATTTTTTAACCTCAAAAAATCCCCCGGATTTCTATGGCGAGAACTAACAATAAGGGCATCTTCCAGGTCCTCGTCAATGCGCAATGGATATTTCCCGTGTCGTTTTTCATAGGTCCACCGGTTTTTATAGGTATCGGCGCTCATTACACGCTCCCAGAAATATCCGTCGTCGTTCACATCTCGCCCTACCTTATCGTAGGTATAACCTCCGATTTTGTAAATGAAGTTTAGGCCCAGTGAGAGGTTTTTCCAGGAGAGGTTGGTATTAAAACCTCCGTATACCTTTGGGTTCATATCGCCCAGAGTAACTTCATCTGCATCTTCGAAATCATAAGATACATTTTTCTTAAATCCCTTAATATTTGGATCATTATATTCGTTATTAGTGTACCAGACGTTTTTACCATTGGTTTGATCCACACCGGCCCACTCTCTGGCATAGAGTTCTAAATTGGAATACCCCTCTTTGTATATGTAGGTGTATCCGGTGTAATTATCCATTGATTCCCACCTAATGTCTTGCCCACCATACAATTTAACTATTTTAGATTTGATAAACGATGCGGACAGGCTGGCATCCCAATGCCAATTTTTGTTGCGGATAATATCACCGCCTATCTCAACTTCCCAACCTTTATTATTCATCTCACCCACGTTTTGAAGAGTGCTGGAGAATCCGGTAACCCGAGAAATTTGTACATCCTGAAGCAAATTTTTGGAATCGCGGTTAAAATACTCGATTGCGCCCCGTAAACGATTATCAAACAATCCAAAATCAAGGCCTACGTTGGTTGTATAGTTGCTCTCCCAAGTCAACAGGTCGTTGCCGATATTGGCTAAGCCGCCACCTGGTTTTTCATTATATTTAGCCGTATAGGAGGTCAGGGATCGCCAAGCATAATTGCTTGAGGGCGTGGTTCCGTTTACCCCGTAAGCTACCCGCAAGCGAAGATTGTTAACAACGTCTGCAAAAGACTCCATAAATTTTTCTTTGTTGATGGACCATGCCCCCGAAACAGACCAGAAATTACCCCATCTATTTTCGGGACTAAAACGGGAAGATCCATCTCGGCGGAAAGATCCCGACACAAAATATTTCAAATTATAGTTATATTCGGCCCGTGAAAAGAGGGATACCATGGCAGATCCCCACTCATACCCTGCAGATGTGGTACTTCCAGCGGTAGATAAGGTGTGTAAGGTACTGGTGGGCAATTGGGTGCCGTTCCCATAGACATATTCAGAAGTTTCTTTATCGGTTTCAAAACCGGCTAATATGCTCACATTATGTCTATCTGCAAATGATTTATTGTAATTCAGGGTGGTAGAAGAAACCAACTTTTGTATATCGGTCCTTACTTCAGAAATACTTCCGTTAGATCCTGTGGCATTAAAATGGAGGGCGCTGTAGTACACATGATCTTTTATATTTGTATTGTCATAAGAAACTATCGATCTCAACGTTAACTCGGGTAAGAAATTTATCGTCAGCGCTTCACTCGCCGAAAGTTTTTGCGTTTTAGTCGAATTATCCCACTCATTGTGGTAATAGACCGGATTTCGTACTCCACTACCATAAGTCACCATAATCGGTTCTCCCGTTTTATAATCAGTGGGGTAATAATAGGGCCATAACAGGTTACGCGTCATGTAGAAATAATTCCACGTTTGATTTCTTGTGTCGTTAAAACCAACCTGGTTGCTCGAAGAGACGCCCGCAATGGTGGTAAGTTCCATAAATTTGCCTACTTTTTGCGTTACATTCACTCGTCCCGAAATACGGCTAAACTCATTATCAAACGTCCTTCCTTTATCCTTTGTGTATCCAATGGAGGAATAAACGGTCGTGTTTTCTGTTCCACCACTTACGGACAAATCGTATGTTTGGTAAACGCCAGTTCTGAACAAAGCTTTTTCCCAGTCAAAATATATTGGATTACCATTTGCATCCGCCCTGCTGTTCCCAAGTCCATCGGTCTTCGGAGTCGCTTTCAACGTTTTTGCCGTATTATCGGAAGCGGAAAAGACCAATCCGGTTCCATTTTTTGCATTGCTCCCTATTCTGTTATTAAGCTGACGAATTGCGTATTCATTACAGTCAGCATCGGAGCTTCCACGCTCCTTTTCTCCGTTCCAAAAAAGTTCGTAAAGCATCTCCAACATCTCCTCGGGTTTAGCTAATTCCCAGTTGTCGGTGGCAAAAGTAGGAGAAATGCTTACAGAAGATTTGAAATTTACGGTAGTCTTACCCATTTTACCTTTTTTGGTAGTAACCACAATTACTCCATTAGCCGCGCGAGAACCGTAGAGCGCTGAAGCAGCCGCATCTTTTAATACGGTAATTTGCTCGATGTCGTTTGGATTCAAGGTGCTCAGAACATTCGTGGTCATCAAATATCCTCCCATCTGGCTTCTTTCGCCGGATACTACGGGTACGCCATCTATTACATAAAGCGGTTCGCTGCCGGCATTCATGGAACCTGTACCGCGAATCCGAATATTGGTGGCGGATCCTGCCTTTCCTGTATTCCCCGTAACTTGCATACCGGCAACTTTGCCGTTCAATGCCTCTTCAAACGATGCAATAGGCACATCTTTAATCTTATCGGCAGTTACCATGGCGGCAGAACCGGTATAGGTACTTTTCTTAGCCGTACCGTAGGCCACTACCATCAACTCTTCTAACGCCAAAGCATCCGGCGAAAGAGCAATGTTGACGGCAGATCGGTTGTTTACGGGGATCTCCTGAGTAACGTACCCAATATAACTGATTACCAGCACGGCATTGCCCGGAATGTTGGCAAATACGAATTTTCCGTCCAAGTCGGTGGTGGTAACCAAATTACTACTGCCTTTAACGGCAATCGTGGCGTACGAAACCGGAGTCCCGTCGTCAGAGGCGGTTACCGTTCCGGTAACGCGCATTTGCGCCATGGCTGCATGACAAATCAATAGAGCCATGGCAAGGATTAGGTTTTTCTTCATAAATAGATTTTGTTAATTAATTGGTTTGCTAATTCAAATTGTGCAACGAAAATAGAAAAACATATTGGAGTAACCAAATTTATTTTACGTTTTTTATACAAAATTGATGATTGTGTTTCGATTTGATCAAAGACATTATCTTCTTGGCGGTCGGCGGTCGCCTCCCCTGTCTCCCCCACGATGGTCGCGATCTCCGCCCCGATTGGGCCGATCGTGACCAAATCCTTCGGGTCTGGGTCTGCGCTCAGGAGCTACATACCCTTCAGGTTTAGGAAGGAGGGCTTTGCGAGAGAGGCGGAGTTTACCGCTCTTGGCGTCTATTTCTAAAAGTTTGACTTCTACCATATCTCCTACCTTCAGTACGTCCTCTACCCTGTCAATCTTTTTCCATGCAAGTTCGGAGATGTGCAGCAACCCTTCCTTGCCCGGCAAGATTTCTACAAAGGCGCCAAATTCGAGGATCGACACCACCTTGCCGTTGTATACTTCGCCCTCTTCGGGAACGGTAGTGATGAGTTTTATACGCTCCAGAGCAGCTTCCATCCCCTCTTTGTTTTGGCCAAAGATGTCTACAATGCCTACTTCGCCCTCTTCGGTAATGGTAATGACGGTATTGGTCGTCTTTTGAATCTCCTGGATCACCTTGCCTCCGGTACCGATTACGGCGCCTATAAAGGAGTTGGGGATGATGATTTGTATAATCCTGGGGACATGAGGTTTGAGTTCGGGACGGGGTTCGCTGATCGTCTTCATCATCTCTTCCATAATGTGGAGGCGTCCCTGACGGGCTTGCTCCAAGGCTTGTTCCAAGACTTCGTAGGGGAGGCCGTCTACCTTAATGTCCATTTGGGTGGCGGTGATCCCGTCGCGGGTGCCCGTTACCTTAAAGTCCATGTCGCCCAAGTGGTCTTCGTCGCCCAAAATGTCCGATAAGATGGCAAACTTTTTGGTTTTGGGATCGGTGATCAGGCCCATGGCAATACCCGATACAGGCTTTTTGATTTTTATTCCGGCGTCCATCAGGGCAAGCGTTCCGGCGCAAACGGTGGCCATGGAAGAGGAACCGTTGGATTCTAAAATGTCCGAAACAATACGCACGGCGTAGGGGTTTTCTTCTCCTACGGGCACCATCGTTTTAAGGGCGCGCAGGGCCAAATTGCCGTGTCCAACCTCGCGGCGGCCGGTACCACGGTAGGGTCTGGCTTCTCCGGTAGAATAGGGCGGAAAGTTGTAGTGGAGCACCACCTGCTCGGTTCCCTGATTGAGTACATCATCTATCTCTTTCATATCCAATTTTGTACCCAAAGTAACCGTAGTAAGGGATTGCGTCTCGCCGCGGGTAAAAATAGCGGATCCGTGGGCCATGGGAAGGTAATCTACTTCGCACCATATAGGACGAATCTGGGTGGTATTGCGTCCATCTAACCGAATGCCCTGATTTAAGATCATGTTGCGCATGGCTTCTTTTTCTACGGCATGGTAGTAGCGGTTGACCATAATCTGTTTGGCTTCGTCAAACTCCTCTTGGGGAATGGTTTGAATAAATTCTTCTTTTAAGGCGACAAATGCATCGCCGCGCACCTGTTTATCGGCGCCCGATTGGGCAATGGCAAAACATTTATCGTAGCAGAAATCGTGCACAGACTGGCGCAGGGCTTCGTCGTTTTCCTCGTGACAATAAGCACGTTGCTGTGATTTGCCCACCTCTTCGGAGAGTTCTTTTTGTATGTGGCAATGCTTTTTAATTTCGGTATGGGCAAATTTGATCGCTTCAAGCATGACGCGCTCACCCACCTCTTTCATCTCTCCCTCTACCATCATAATGTTTTCATACGTAGCAGCCACCATAATGTCCAAGTCGGCGTTTTTGAGTGCTTCAAAAGTGGGGTTGATGACAAACTCCCCGTCAATTCGGGCCACTCGGACTTCCGAAACCGGTCCGTTAAAGGGAATGTCGCTCACGGCCAAGGCGGCCGAGGCAGCCAATCCGGCTAAAGAGTCGGGCATGATCTCTTTGTCGGCAGATATGAGTATTACGTTAACAAATACTTCGGCGTGGAAATCATCGGGAAAAAGGGGACGCAAAGCGCGGTCTATCAATCTCGATATCAATATTTCATAATCAGAAGGGCGTCCTTCTCTTTTGAGAAACCCGCCGGGATAACGGCCTGCGGCTGCATATTTTTCTCTGTATTCTACCGACAGGGGCATAAAATCAACTTCTGCCTTGGCCTCTTTGGCGCACGTCACGGCGGCCAACAACATGGTGTTGCCCATTTTTACTACCACTGATCCGTCGGCCTGCTTGGCCAATTTTCCGGTTTCGATTTCAATGGTTCTGCCATCTTCTAAGGTGATGGTCTTTTGGATAATGTTCATACTTTTTTATTCTATATTCTATTCGTTCAAAGGAATTTTCAAAGAAAGAGGACTTGGCTGTTAAGAACAGGCAAAGTCCTCTCCGTACATGGCAATAGTTTTCAAACAGAAATCTACTTACGCAAATTAAGGGCCTTTATGATGTTACGGTATCGCTCAATATCATTGGCCTTGAGGTAATCCAAAAGGCGGCGACGTTTCCCGACCAGACGGAGCAAGGCGCGTTGCGTGCCAAAGTCCTTTTTGTTGGACTTCAAATGTCCGGTGAGGTGTGCGATACGGTAAGAAAATAAAGCTACCTGGCTCTCGGGAGAGCCGGTGTCGGTATTAGACTGTCCGTACTGTCCAAAAATTTCTTGCTTTTTGTTGGCTGTCAAATAAGCGGCCATTGTGCAAAGAATTAGTTAATAATTATTTAAAATCCTCTTAAAAAAGAGGGCGCAAAGATACGCTTATTTTTTGGATGGTGCAAATCATTTTGGAGGCGCATAGCGAGCGGCCTCCGGCAAGACGGCCCTGATATTCGCAATACGGTTGGCGTCCGAAGGGTGGGTGCTTAAAAATTCGGGGGGTTGCGCACCTCCCGCCTGCGACATCTGTTCCCAAAACAAAGGAGCCTGATTGATGTCGAATCCGGCCATAGCCATAAAGATCAACCCCAAACGGTCGGCCTCGTATTCATGGGTGCGGGAATAAGGCATCAATACCCCGTAGGTACTGCCCAATCCAAAGGCCAATCCAAAAATGGCCTTGGTTTGTTCGCTCTTATTGGAAAGTACGGCATCACCCATGGCGCCCACCATATTGACAATGGCCTCCTGGCTCATCCGCTCGTTGCCGTGGTTGGCAATGGCGTGGGCAATTTCGTGACCCATGACTACCGCCAGTCGGTCCGATGTGGCGGCATATTTCATAATACCTTCATAAACCACAACCTTTCCGTTAGGGAGGCAAAAGGCATTTACTTCCGGATTTTGCAATAAAGTAAACCCCCATGCATAATTGGACAATTGTTGCGCTCTGCCGTTCTGACTCATGTAGTTGGTGACAGCCTGAACCAAACGGGCGCCTACGTTCTGCACCATACCGGTATACGTTGTGTTCTTGGATACTACGGCTGTATTCATAGTTTCCTGATAAGCCTCGTTACTTAAAGAGGCAATCTGGCCGGAGTCAAAAAGCAACACCTGTTTGCGGCCCGTAATGGCTACGCTACCGCAACCATGTAATAATAAGGGTAATAGGCAAATAGTTACGATCTTTTTCATCTTATTCTTTTTTTATAAACGGTTCTATGGGGTCTCCAATATCAAACGACAAAGATACAACACGTTTTTTATTTTCGTCCATAAAAAAGTTCAGGTCAAACCTTCCGCCGCCTTCGACATTAAAAGTGAAGGTATTTCCGCTCTTGTGCCTCAGAGGGCTGTCGACTTTTTTTAAGGCGAACCTTAGGGTATCGTTGCGCATGTACACACGGGCATATCCAAAAGCCCCTCCATCAAAAAAACCCACATAACTTCCTTTATCAAGGGGAGGAAGAGAATCTGTTTTTGGAGCCGGAGTACGGGGCGTTGCAGGTTTCATATAATCGTCCCAATAATATTTTTGCCAATCCTTATCGTTTTTTCCTCGATACATGTCGATCAATTGACGACCAATAGCATAGTGTGGATTATTGGTGGTGCCGTTGGTGGTTAAAACGGCAAATCCCATATTTAATTCGGGAACTACGCATACCAAAGAGGTGTAGCCGTAAGCGAGCCCGGTATGTCGAATCAGCCGTCCCTGGGCCCCCTGCTCTATCGTCCAGCCTTGGGCATAATTGTTTAAGGTTACAGAATCCGAACCGGTAATGGTTTGGGGAGTGATCAGGTAGTTGAAATTTCGCTCCGAAATAATCTGTTTTCCATGGTACATCCCCTTGCCCAGCAGCATCTTGAGCCAATTGGCCATATCGGCGCCGGTAGACATGACAAAGCCTGCGGGCGCAATGGCACTTAACCAGGTAAAAGCGCCCTCAAGGTCGGTACGCAGGGTTACGCGGAGGGTGTCTGCCTCTTTAAAAAGACGGTATCCACGCGCTAAGGTTGGAGAGGTAAAGAAGGCCTTATTTCCGGTGGTGGAATTTTTCATCTCCAAGGGGGTAAAAATGCGCTCAATCAGGGCATCGTCCCAACTCTTGCCGGTATATTTTTCGATCAACCGAGCGCTAATCGTAAAAAGGCTATTGTTATAGGCGTAGGTAGTTCTAAAACTGTAGGTGGGTTTAATATGGCGGTACAGTTTGAGTAGTTCATCGCGGTCATAACCAAAAGCGGGCAAGTCATCGGCTGCATACGCATTAAATCCCGTTTTATGCACCATGATGTCGCGTACCAAAAAGTTTTGGGTTACCCATGGGTCAAAAAGTTTAAAGTCGGGCAAATGATTGACCACCGTATCGCCCCAGTGCAGTTTGCCTTCGTCTATTACCGTTGCCAGCAATGCCGATGTAAATGCCTTACTGGTAGAGGCAATCACAAATTGGGTGTTTTCATCCACAGGAATGCCTTGCTCATCTAAAGAAGTTTTTCCATATCCGTGCAAAAAAACGGTTTGGCCATCTTTGACTACCACCACCACCATGCCGGGCAGTTTCCATGCTGTTGCTACGCGGGCAACAAAAGATGCAAACCCGTCCGGAATATCGGGCTTTGTGTGACTTTGCGCCCAAAGGACGCATGGAACGAGCGCCGAGATTAGCGCAAAAAGGAGTTTTTTCATCGCTTATTTTTTGCAAATTTACTATCTTTGCTCCATCTAAAAGAAAATTTTATGAAAAACTCTCTCCAACATTTGCTCGGATTACTGCTTGTAGCATCTATCCTGTGTATGCCATTGTATATGAACGCTCAAGCCAGATCCCAGCGACCTGCTTCGGCGCCTGCCGCTTCGGCTCAAAACGACACCGTTGCCAAAGCAGCCGCCAAAGAACCCGCTGCGCTCTCTGCCTTTATTAAACCGGAAACTTCTGTAATGCGGGGGCTCACCCCCGTTTATCTTCAAGAGGGGCGCTATTATCTTGCCATACACGACACCCTTATCGGACGGGATATTCTTATGGTTACCCGTCTTTCGCAAGCCGCCGCCGCCATGCGCAACTCCATGATCGGCTACGGTGGCGATCAGGTAAATTCTGCCATGCTGCGTTTTGACAAGGGACTAAACAACAGAATTTTGTTACGCAAAGTCTTAACCCGCGAACAATCCAAAGACAGCACCCAAAGTATGTACGCTTCTTTAATGAATTCCAATTTTCAGCCCATTTTGGCCAATTTGGAGATCAAGGCGCTTTCTGACGACCAACAAGTCTCCCTGATTGACGTTACCGACTTGATTACCGCCGACAACGAAGCCCTCTTTTTGCCGCGGAGTTTTAAAACCTCTTTCCGACTCGGCAATATGCAATCCGACAAGTCCTATATGGTTAGCGTGCGAACTTATCCCATTAATACCGAATTTCGTACCGTAAAGACCTATTCGGTAACCGAGTCGAGCGATCCGGCCAGCTACGAAATTAACTGCTCTATGGTACTCCTCCCCAAAACGCCCATGCAACCCCGCTACGCCGACCCCCGCGTGGGCTATTTTAGCGCCAGCCACGTCAATTTTGACCATAATCCTCAAGGGGTAGAGACCGTCAGGATGATTACCCGCTGGCGGTTGGAACCCAAACCAGAAGATGTAGAAAAATACAGGAGGGGCGAATTGGTAGAACCTGCCAAACCGATTATCTATTACATTGATCCGGCCACCCCCAAGGAATGGGTGCCTTACCTGATTCAGGGGGTAAACGATTGGCAGCCTGTATTTGAAAAGGCTGGATTCAAAAATGCAATTATGGGTATGGTGGCGCCTTCGCCTGATCAGGATTCAACCTGGACACTGGAAGACGCCCGTTTTTCTGCCATTGTGTATAAACCCTCCGACGTTCCCAATGCCAGCGGCCCCAATGTGCACGATCCCCGTTCAGGTGAGATTATTGAAAGCCATATTAACTGGTATCACAATGTGATGAGTTTGGTACATAACTGGTACTTTGTACAGTGCGCCGCCGTGGATCCGGAAGCGCGCAAAAAAGTTTTTGATGAGGAATTGATGGGGCAACTCATCCGCTTTGTCTCTTCACACGAAGTAGGACACACCATTGGATTGCGCCACAACTTTGGGGCGACTTCTATATATTCAACGGCTCAACTACGTGATCCGCAATTTCTTAAAGAAAATGGACACACCACTTCCATTATGGACTACTCCCGTTTTAACTTTGTGGCTCAACCCGAAGACAATATCCCCCGCGACCTTCTCTTTCCCCGCATCAGCCATTACGATTATTGGGCTATTGAATGGGGCTACCGCCGCTTTTTGGATATTACAGACCCCCGCGCAGAAAAAACAAAATTAAACGATTGGATTATTGAAAAAACCAAAAATCCCCTCTACTGGTTTGGCCACGAGAGCAACCCCAACGATCCCCGGTCGCAATCCGAAGATTTGGGAGAAAACCAAATGGAAGCGAGCGAATTGGGCATTAAAAACCTGAAAGTTATTATGAATCATTTGCCGGAATGGGCCCATGCGCCCAACGAAGACTTTAGCTACCTCCGGACCATGCGAAACGAGATTCAAAATCAGTTTGGCCGTTATTTGGGTCATGTGGCCAAATGGGTAGGCGGTATCTACGAAAACCCCAAAACCGTGGGCGAAGTGGGATCGGTATATACTTACGTAGAAAAACAGCGCCAGCAGGAGGCTATGCAATTTTTGAATCGGCATATATTTACCCCTCCTGTTTGGTTAGTGACGGAAGATATTAACGCTTTGACCGGAGAGAAAGGATATACGGCCATTACTTCCCTCCAAAACAGGGTAATCACCGCCTTAGTGAGCAAACGGGTTCTCAATAACCTGCAGGCTGCCGAAACGGAACTTGGAAAAAGTACCTATACCATTGACAATCTATTTAACGATCTCAATCAATACATTTTAAAGGAGTTGAATACCCGTCAAACAGTAGATGCCTACATACGGTCTTTGCAAAAGGTATATGTGCAGCATCTTATCTCCTTATTGGATAACTCTTCCAACACCATTGCCGCTCGCCCCGGCGCTACCCCTGCCCCTGCTGCCACAGCCCGTCCCGCCGTGGATAATACCGACGCCCCCAGCGTGATCTACTATCAACTTACAGCTTTGCAAAAGAGATTCAAGGCAGCCTCCTCTTCCGATATGACGACCATGGCCCATTACAAATTTTTAGAAAATCTGATTGCGGAGGCTT
>WRJW01000216.1 GCA_009778375.1 Bacteroidota bacterium | reverse complement strand
GAGAGGCGGGCAATCTGCTCCTCTTCCCGCTTGTTGTAGTACAACTGTTTGGGGACGATATTCTGGTGCAGCAGCATCCCTTTTTTGTTTTCGGCCTGATGGATTTTGAGGTTGATCTCGGCAAAAAGTTTCTCTTTTGCCGAGGAAGATAACCTGTAACGATTCTTGTCGGCAAAGCCTTCGTCCATTCCGTATTCTAAGATATTGTGGCTAATCCATATATGATCTCCATTTTGCATGCTGGTAACGATCTTTTTAAATCTGATTTTTGAATCAAACAAATACTCGAACTGCCCTGTATAAATATTGTCGTCGTCTTCGTTTATGAAAAGATGGCAAAAGAGAATAAGCAGTAAAAAGTTGTGGTCATCATCGCATATTTTTTCGTACTCTTTCATTTGTTGGCAAAAGCATAATGAGGCATTATCGTTCACAAGGATTCGCAACTCTTGAATTAAAGCAAAATAGGGAATTTCGTTATTGGATCTCTCTTCGAATAATTGCTCAAAACGATTGAATAGCTCGCTGGTGGTCAGATTTTTAGTATCTTCCGGTTTGTAGACAATATCCTGTTTTACGGCATCGATTACTTCAAGAGGAACCCTGTAGGTTGGTTTTCTGCGTTTTTCCCGACAGCAGCGAACCAAACGCCGCGCCTCTAACGCTTCTACGTCGTTAATCATACAGACTGATTTGATGTCGCGGCATTCTAAAAATCCTGTCAAGTCGCTGATTAAAATGGAATTATCGTGGCTTTTCTCCATGAAAAGCGAAAAGATAAGGGCCTGATTGGAGGTCAGGTTCATGGTTTTAGCCACAAAGTTGATGTATGGTTGCGCTTTTTGGTAAAACGCCTCGCTCAATTTTGATTTTTCGGCATACTCAATGATTTGTTCTATGTGTTGCAGTAGTGTTTTGGCTTTTTTGTTCATATTTATTGATTTTTTAATTTGTTAATCTATTATTCTATAAATCAATATGTCAAAGAACGACCAAGCGCTTCAAATCTTCTTCAAGGGGCAAAAATACCATTACGCTGTGCCAAAACATGGCACAGCGTAAAAAAATTATTAAAAATGATTCGTATCGCTACTTGTACCGTAGCAGCATCAGCACCGGATTATCGTCATAAGAGAGCGTTTGGGCCACTTCTTTCAATTTCCCGTGGAGTTCTCCCTTTTCTAATGCATCAGCGAGCCGATCGGCTTGGATAATTCGCGCACTCATGTTTTTTTCCCGAACACTCACTCTGTTCATCTCTACGCTGGCTTTCTTCGACGGCCAGTCGACATTGATAAAGTGGGGAATAAAAATTTCATGACTTTTGAAGAAATAGAGATAATCTTGGGACTTTAGGTCTCCTAATGGTTGGTTATTAATGAATTGTCGCTTAAGCATTTCAAAATTGTACTCTAAGGCGCCCATGCAAATAAATTGATCGGTCATAAGGCCTACCGACCAGGCTACAAAGGGATCCTGAGCAAAGACAGAGGGTGTTCGTGCCAATATCGGCGTCAGTACATGGTTCTGAGATAAGATATAGAGCGTATCTGCAGAGCGGTCGGCAATCACAAAGTTGTGGCCGTATTTACGCGACTCTGAGGTAGCAATGAGTATAGGTGCGACGGCTCCATCCCCTAAAGGGATCATGATGCGGTTGGAGAGCCTTTGAGAAAAGTGGAGGTTTACCCGCGACTCGATGGTTCCCTTTAATTTAGAAATAAAGACATAAGGGTCCGTATGGTTCAGGTTGTCCGGATCGGCACTGGAAGGAGCAAAATAGGCTATCAGGGTTTGGTCGTCAAAATCATAGATTTCCGCAATATTCTGCCTTGCAAGATCGGGAAAATGGCGCACAAATATTCCCTCCCCGGTATATACCAAAATTCCGTTGGAGCCATTGGCATCCAAAATATAAATTTCATCTGCTACCGGATCGAAGGTAAGGTGCGAGGCAAACATATACTCTTTACTGCCATTGCCTTTGTGGTTAAAATGATTCCGGGCCTTTCCGTTTTGATCCAAGACAAAGACATCGCCGTGCATAGAGTCGTAAAGAATGTAGCAATCGTTGGAGATGTACCCGATTTGAACCTGACCGATTAAGGGGGCATCTTTAGCGTTGAGCGAAATATATTCAACATTGGCAATATCCTGCAATACAATATCTTTCTTGGGATATTGTTGGGTAAGGTCAATTACCGGTAAACCGGATTTGTCTTGACTTGTCCCGCATCCGTATATTAGCGCACAGAGCAAGACCAACGGAATAAATGTCTTCATATTGTTTTGATATTCTATCCAAAGAAACAGTTTCTAAAACATACGTCTTTGCTGCATGTTAAAGTTGGCAGGCAAGGGTTTGGGCGGAATTTTACTGTTGTCCATGGCGGCGGAGAGGGCCAAAATGGCTACCACTGCGGCATTGTATTGAAGATCGGGCAAAACCAATCGTTCGTAGGTGTCCATGAGGGTGTGGTAGCCTCGGCCATACTCCAGATCGTCCTGAATAAACTGAAAAGCCGGTAGTCCGATCCGATCGAAGGACATATGGTCGGTACCTCCCGTTTTGCGGGGCGACAGGGTGTTAAAGTCCATATTGTCCATAACTTTTATCCATTCCCTAAAGAAAGGGAAAGCCATGTCGTTTTCTTCTAAATAGATCCCCCGGAATTTACCCGACCCGTTGTCCATATTGAGGTAGAGGGCAAATTGATCGAAGCCTTTGCGGGGCTTATTGGCGTCAACGTCGTAAAGATAATCCTGCATATAGCCTCTGGAGCCGATCAGTCCCTGCTCTTCCCCTCCCCAAAGGGCAACCCTGATGGTACGACGGGGCTGGATACCGCTTTCCTTAATAATCCTCAAGGCTTCAATCATTACCATACAGCCCGAAGCATCGTCGGCAGCGCCTGTTCCTCCGTGCCAGGAGTCCCAGTGTCCCCCCAAAAGTACCACTTCGTCTTTCAGTTTGGGATCTACGCCGGGGATTTCGGCAATTACGTTATTTATTACCGGATTATTATAAAATTCATTTTTGATTTCCACCTCCATAGAGACGGGAATATTCTTAGCGATCAGGCGAATCATACGGCCGTGGTCTTCTACCGGAAGCACCAACTCCGCAGTAGGTTCGGGATCTCCGTATCTGCCGTATTGCACACTGGTCGAACGAGGAACATTAAAAAAGCCACCGCCGCTGACAATTACCGCAGGATGCTCTTCTGTTAGCAAATTTCTGATTTCCATTTGTAAGCCTGCTGTACCCATGGGCATACGAAAGGCTCTGGCCGGTTGAGGGCGTGGGTCCGTGGCCAAAAAGGTTAAGCGCTCTTCGGTTTGGCGGGTAGCAAAGGGGCCGAACTGCATCTCGTATTTGGAGGTTTCGGGCATCAATACGATTTTACCGCTGAGTTTGCCTTTGTACTGGGCAATGTCGTTTACCGTATTAATATCCAATAAAATAACCTCTCCCTTAACCAATCCGTCGGTACTGCCTGACCACGCTTTGGGAACGGCCATAAAATTACAGTAATAGGGAGCAGTCATGGCAGCGTATGTCTTAAGGTTGTCCCATCCGCCTCTGGGAAAATCGGCGGCTTTTTCAATCCGGGGATTGGAAAAACCAAGTTCGGCCAATTTTTCTTTGGCCAACTTTTCGCCCCTTTCTCCCAATCTGGAGGCGGCAAGGCGGGGACCGGCATAATCGGTAAGATACATAGCGAGCGCTTCCATCTGCGAATTTTGGAATGCCTCCCGTTTGATTTTATAAGCAAGGTCTTGAGGTAATGCTTGTTGAGCAACTAAAGAAGAGACAATAAGAAAGGTAATGCCGAGAAAAATGAGTAATTTTTTCATAATTGAAATATTTTTTTGTTTTTTGATGGAACAAAGGTAGCAGGAATTGGTTTAATTGTACTAAATTCGTCCGTATAAATAATTTTAAACGATCGATGAAAAAAGTTATATTTATTCTGTTAACCGGCCTGTTATGCAACTGTCTCTCTGCACAGCCCGATCGATATAACGACCTCACTAATCCCAATCTCCAATGGATAAACAAAGAATCGGCCAGGGCTTCGTTCACATCTGTGGGCAATAAAGAGGGGTACCTCTCCTTAAACGGGCAATGGAAATTTTTCTTTTCCGAGAATCCTGAACTGAGGCCTTTGGGTTTTGCGCGTCCCGATCTTGACGTCTCCTCCTGGGACGACATTAAGGTACCTGGAAATTGGGAAGTACAGGGATTTGGGACGCCCATTTACGTAAACAGCGATTACGAATTTGTATCTAAAGGTTATCCCCCTTATATGCAGGCGCCCGACCCTCCATTTGTTCCCAAAACGTTTAATCCCGTAGGGATATACCGTCGCGATTTTAATGTACCCTCCTCGTGGATGGATCAGCGGATCTTTATAAGTTTTGATGGGGTAAAATCGGCCGCCTACCTCTTTATTAACGGCAAAGAGGTGGGAATGAGTAAAGACAGCAAAACACCTGCAAGATATGATATTACCGATTATATTCAGGTCGGAAAAAATGTCCTGGCCCTCGAAGTCTACCGATGGTCGGATGCTTCATATTTGGAGTGTCAGGATTTTTGGCGGATCAGCGGGATTGAGCGGGATGTTTACCTCTATACCCAGCCACAGGTACGTATCTGCGACTTTTTTGTCCAAACTCCCTTAGACTCCGCCTGCCAGGACGGTCTTTTTTCTCTTTCGGTGGATATTCGGCGTCACCTGGATCACCATCCGCCCTATCAATTGGCCTGTACCCTTCTGGATCCCTCTGGTCGGGAAATCTATGCTGCTCAACAGCCTCTACCGGACGCCGGATATACGGTCAGCCTCTCCTTTTCTACGTCAGTGACGAAGGTACAAGCTTGGACGGCAGAGACTCCTCATTTATATACTCTGAGTATGGAACTTATTGACGAACAGGGTAAAAGTATGCAATCCTTGGCTTCCAAAATCGGTTTTCGCACGGTGGAAATAAAAAACAAACAACTGTTGGTAAACGGACAACCCATTTTGATCAAAGGGGTTGATATACATGAACATAATCCGCAAACAGGTCATTATGTAGATATGGAGCTTATGAAAAAGGATTTTGACCTTTTTAAGAAATATAACATCAACGCCGTGCGTACTTCGCACTATCCGCAGCAGGAATTGTTCTACGACTTGTGCGATGAGTATGGGATTTACGTTATTGATGAGGCAAATATTGAATCGCACGGGATGGGGTACGACTTGCGAAAAGGGGGTACACTGGGCAACAACCTTCTTTTTGAACCCGCTCACCTGGACCGTATGCGTAATATGGTCGAAAGAGATAAAAATCACCCCTCGGTAATTATCTGGTCAATGGGCAACGAGGCGGGAAATGGAGTCAACTTTTATACCCTCTATCGCTGGACGAGAGCGCGCGACGCTTCCCGCCCCATTCACTATGAGCGCGCGAGGTATGAGTGGAACACCGATATTTATTGTCCCATGTATGCTTCCATTGAATCCCTGGAACATTATGCCAACGACCCGGCCATGGATCGTCCCCTGATTCTTTGCGAGTACGCCCACGCCATGGGAAACAGTGTAGGTAATTTGCAGGATTATTGGGATGTGATCGAAAAGTACGACATTTTGCAGGGTGGATCGATTTGGGATTGGGTTGATCAGGGATTAGACGCCTATGATGAGCATGGAGCGCTCTATTGGACCTTTGGCGGCGATTTTGCTCCTGCGGGAACTCCTTCTGACGGAAACTTTTTGATTAACGGGCTCATTTTTCCAGATCGAACCGTTAAGCCTGCGACCGAAGAGGTGCGTAAAGTCTACCAAAACGTGAAGTTTAGCCGTTTTGATTCGGAAACTTTGTCGTTAACCGTCAAAAACGATTTTTTCTTTACCAACCTTAACAAATATCATTTTACCTATAACCTGACCAATAATGGCAGAGTGGTACAGAAAGGGAGTTTTGATTTGGATGTTCCTCCACGGCAGGAGAAGAACGTAAATTTAAAACTCTCTCTCCCTGCTGTTAAGGCGGGAGAGCATTGGTACCTCCAGGTGGCTGCCGTCATTAAAAAGCCGGAACCCTTTTTACCCCTTGGTTATGAGGTGGCGCGGGAGCAGTTTGCCTTAGGCTTCCTGCCTGAACCATTTTCTGATCCGGCCAAACTGTCAACGCCAGTCTATTCAGGAGATGAGGAACTTGTGATTTCCGGCAATCGGTTTTCCTTAACCATTGACAAATCCACCGGAGTGATTATTTCCTATCAATATAAGGGGAACGAATTGATATTAAACGGCTTTGGACTTCGTCCCAATTTTTGGCGGGCTCCAACCGACAACGATTACGGCTACGGGATGCCCCAAAAGAATGGAGTATGGAAAGAGGCTTCGGAGCACGTTTTACAAACGCATGACTTTAAGATAGTGCAACAAAAGGGAGTAGTGTCGGTTTATTTTTCTTATCGTTATCCACAGGCAGAGACCGAATGGTTTCTCCATTATCAGGTATTTGGAGACGGGAGGATACATGTGGAGAACCAAATAGTTACCGACGGAGCCGATCAGCCTTTTATGCCCCGTGCAGGCCTGCGCATGCACCTTCCGGCCTCCTTTAATCGATTGGAATACTTTGGCAGGGGCCCCTGGGAAAACTATGCCGACCGCAAAACATCCTCTTTTGTGGGTCGCTACCAAAGTACGGTAGCCCAACAATACGTTCCCCATATCCGTCCTCAGGAAAACGGGCATAAAACCGATGTGTTCTGCCTCTCCCTGACCGATGCCAAAGGTCGCGGACTGACCATTGTAGCCGATAAGATGGTTGAGTTCAATGCGCTGCACAATACCATCGAAGATTTTGACGGAGGCCCGGATAAAGAGGTTCATTACAAACATACTGTTGATATTCAGCCTCGTTCTCTTGTCGAATTATCTATTGACTATCAACAGACTGGCGTGGGCGGTGACAACAGTTGGGGCGCTTTGCCCCATCCGCCCTATCAGGTAAGGGCGACAAACGGGGGAATACAATACGGATTTACCATTATTCCCCAATAGGGTTTTTTGGGGCTGTCCGGTCTTAGATACAAACCATAAAACCATCGAGTGATGAAAAATAAACAACTTAAATCGACTAAAAGGCTTTTTATTGGCCTGTTTTTCATGGTACTTTCAGGGCTTAATACGTTAGAAGCCCAAGAAGTTACTGACACATACTACACGGTGAGCGGAGTAGTTCGGGACGCTGTATCAAGGCGTGCCTTGTCTTTTGTTGACGTATTGGTAACGGGTACCAATATTGCTACGGTGACGAATCAGGATGGCTACTTTTTAATTAAAATTGATAAAGGAGTCAAGGCATCGGAAGTCATGTTGCACTGCATGGGGTACCAAAGTGTACGTATAGCGGTAAACGGAAATGACCTGCCTTCGGGCACCTATTTAATGATTCCAAGTGTCAAATTATTGGACGCTACCATTGTAGAAGGTTGGGACGCAGACCGGTTAGTAGAAGAGGCTGTAGCGAGGATAGAGATGAACTACAGCAACACCTCGGCGCTGCTTACAGGTTTTTACAGAGAAACCATACAAAAAGGAAGACGTTTTATTGATGTGTCCGAAGCGGTAATGAACATATATAAAACATCCTATTCACGGATGGATGTTGGACAAGACAGGGTACAAATTCTAAAAGGCCGAAAATTGGTAAGTGTCAGAACCAGCGACACTTTGGGAGTACGTATTTTAGGTGGACCCAATATTGCCATTTTTCTGGATGTGGTAAAAAATGTGGACATCTTGCTGGACGACGAAGCCAGGTCACAGTTACGGTTTACCCTTGAGCCGAGCACGGTGATCGACGATAAGTCTCAGTTTGTGGTTCGTTTTGATCCGGGCGTAGTAGTATCATACGCCCTAAATTATGGAAAGTTGTATATTGATAAAGCTACCCTTGCTTTTACACGCGCGGAGTTTTATTTAGATATGAGCAATAAAGATAAAGTAACCCAAATGATCCTCAGGAGAAAACCGGCCGGCTTGCGCTTTAATCCCGAAGAAGTCTATGTATTGGTCAATTACAAACAACAGGAGGGTAAAACCTATTTAAGTTACATTAGAAACGAAATCAAATTTTCCTGCGACTGGAAAAGACGCCTTTTTGCCACCAATTATACGGCTACCAGCGAAATGGTGGTTACCGAGCGCGCCGAAGAGCACGTAGTGCAGATCCCGCGAGGCAGCGCCTTTGGAACATGGGAATCATTGAGCAACAAAGTGATGAATTTTTACGACGAGGATTTTTGGGGCGCTTATAATATTATCGAACCTACCGAATCGCTCGAATCTGCAGTATCTCGTCTGAGACGGCAAGCCAGATAATTCCGGAGCGGGTGGTGTGGAAGCGTTTGCAACAATATTTAGACGTTATTATGCCCCGTTGTGTCGCTACGCATTTAGGTTTACCGAAAATGGAGCAGCCGCCGAGGAGTTGGTGCAGGAACTGTTTTATGTATTGTGGAGGGATCGCAGGGATTTAGCCGAAGTGCGATCACTAAAGGCCTACTTATATGAAGCAGTAAGAAACAGGGCCTTGCATTATATTGAGCACGTACACGTCAGAGCGAGGTACCGACAGGCGGTAACAAAAGAGCATATTGATGATCCGATTTCCTACTCTCCACAGGAAGAAGAAGAAGCTAAAGAATTAGAAAAAAGAATCTACGAAATTTTGGGCCGTCTTCCTTTGCGAAGACGGAGGATTTTTTGCATGCACCGTTTCGAAGGAAAAAAATATGGGGAGATTGCAAATACCTTACAGGTCTCAACCAAAACGATTGAAGCCGAAATGCACAAGGCTCTAAAAACTATTAAGGAAGGACTACAAATTGTTGATTAATATGATAAATGTGTTTAAAAAGCGATGGAAACCCAACACGAATAAGGCATGGCAACGCCTGTCTGCCCGTTTGTTGGCAGAGGGGCTGATGGGGCCCGATATGATCGCCTGGAAAGAAAAAGCAAGCGTCAGGTCATACATACCAAGGTGGTCGATTGCGGCTGCCCTGACCTGCCTGTTGGCAACGGGTATGGCCGTTTGGTGGATGAAAAACCTGCATGCTCCCGACCTCCTCTGTACCTGCAATACAGATAACGATCAATTTCTGGTGGAAAACCTCGAAGATGGTTCTACGGTGTATCTTGCTCCCAACAGCCAATTGACTTATCCGGAACATTTTGCATCGGATCAACGTCAGTTACAGTTGGAAGGAGATGCTTTTTTTGAGGTGCAGCCCGATGGATCCAGACCATTCTGCATAGAGACAAAATATGCCTCTGTAGAAGTTTTAGGCACCGCATTTCATCTAAATTCGGGAAGAGAAAAGGATTTTGTCCTCTCCGTTAAAAGCGGTAAGGTGCGGATAAGCCTTGCAAAGCCAAAACAGGTATTTGAAGTCGGAGCCGGAGAATGGCTTTCTTTGAGATCAGGCAGATGGGAAAAAGAGTCTATCAACTCAGGTATAATTCCGACAGTCGGTACAGGCACCCTTAATTTTAGGGACAAGCGCCTGGAAGAGATTATACGTGTGGTGAATATGCTTTCTGTCTCGAAAGTAGCCATGATATTGGCCGACCATGAATTAGAAGATCTGCGGTTGACATTGACGATTAAAACCGGAAATATTGCGGAAACTGCTGTTTTAATTTGCAGCGCACTTGGATTAACGCAAATAAATCAAGAAGATAAGATTATTCTTTCCGGAGGACAACGCGTAGAGTCAAAATAATGAAGCGTTTTGTTTGTATCGTCTGGTGCCTGCAATGCTGGATCAGGCTGGATGCCCAGCCTGAAGATGTCTTTAACCGAATCATCAGATTAAATAAACAAAAAGGAACTGTGTATGAACTTCTTATGGAAGTTTCGCGTGTGTCCGGCTTCCTATTTATTTATGAGAGCACCGCCGTGGATAACGATAAAAAGGCTTCCATCTCCTCCGGAACTTACCTCCTGAGCGAAGCCATCCTGCGCATTACAGAAGATACCAACTTGCAGATGAAATTGATCGGAGATCATATCCTCCTGTTTAAACCACCCTTGGAAATTTTGCTCCCGTTGTCAGACAGGGAAGATTGGTTGGTGGGAGGTTATGTCCGTGATGGTCAAACCCTCGAACCTCTTCCTTTTTGTTCGGTTTTGGTAGAAGAAGGGGGTATAGGGACCGTTGCCAACAGCGAGGGTCGGTTTGTACTGCACATTCCCGACTCTATGGCAGTAACATCGATTATTTTTTCGCAAATGGGATACCGTTCTAAACGATTGCCCATAGCGCTTTTTTTGCAGCGTACACCGGATATTTTTTTGGAACAAAACGCTATAAATCTCCAAGAAATAGTAGTACATTATGTCCCGCCCCAAAAACTCATCAAAGATATGTTGGAAACCCGGACCAAAAACTACGCCCCTTTTCCGGCCGGATTAACCTCGTTCTATCGAGAAGGAATGATGTATGAAGATGATTTTGTTTTTATGGCCGAAGGGGTTTTTTCCATTTATAAAACCGGTTTGGAAGATGGGAGGATAGATCAGGTTAAACTGCTTAAAAAGAGAAAAATAACAAATATGAATTTCCCTGATTCGGTGCTGATCAAAATTCAGGCAGGAGTAGAGGCTTCTTTGCAATTGGATATAGTAAAGTTCCTGCCCGATTTTTTAAATTCGGATCGGGAGGCGCTGTACCAATTTAGCCGGGTATCTATGGACATGATAGATTCTACTTTGGTACATGTGGTTGCTTTTGAGCAGCTGGATGCAATTTCAGAACCCCTTTTCAAGGGAAAACTTTATATTGCTGCGGATAGTAAAGCCTTGGTAAAGGCCGAATACGAAGTCAATCCTCGCCTCATCCAGGGTTCGGGAGCCAATTATATTCTCAAAAAAAGCCGGTTTTTAGAGATGCAGCCCCAAAAAATCGAATATACCGTCTCCTACAGGGAGTGGGAGGGTTATTATTGGATCAGTCATGTCCGTGGCGACCTCCATTTTAATGTATACAATAAACGGATAATGTTTGGGGATATTAAACTGTTAACAGCTTATTTTGAAATGGTTACCTGTAAAATTGAAAAAGATGACGTCCAACGGTTTTCGCACATCGAGCGTTTACCCTCCGGAAAGATTTTTTCGGAAACCCGTTTCGAGTACGATCCCCATTTTTGGGAACGTTTTAACATCATTTTACCCGAAAGCAATATTACTGAAACGATTGCCAAATTGGTACTGACGGTGGAGGAGGAAAAGAAAGAGTGAGTTTTGGAATGTTTGAAATTTTTTAACTTTGCGCGTCTCAAAAACACCTTAATATGGCAGATAAACCAGCAATTCCCAAAGGAACCCGCGATTTTAATCCAACAGAATCCGTACGGCGTAACTATATATTTGATACGGTAAAACGTGTGTTCACCCTCTATGGCTATGCCCCCATCGAAACTCCTGCTATGGAAAACCTCTCTACCCTTTTGGGCAAATATGGAGCAGAGGGAGATAAGCTTCTCTTTAAAATACTGAATTCGGGAGATTTTTTGGCCGGCATGGATCATCGGGAAGTGACCTCCTCAAGCGCCAATGTTGCTGCCTTAAAGATTTGCGAAAAAGGATTACGCTACGATTTGACCGTTCCTTTTGCCCGTTTTGTGGTGCAGCATCAGCACGAGTTGGTTTTTCCCTTTAAGCGGTATCAGTTGCAGCCGGTATGGCGCGCCGACCGTCCCCAAAGAGGGCGTTACCGCGAATTTTTTCAGTGCGATGTAGATGTAGTCGGATCCGATTCGCTTTTGTATGAATTAGAGTTGCTGCAAATAGTTGATGAAGTGTTCAAATCCTTTGATACTAAAGTCTGCATATACATCAATCACAGGAAAATCTTGAGCGGAATAGCAGAGATGATCGGACGTACAGATCTGCTCACAGACATTACCGCAGCCATGGACAAGTTAGATAGAATCGGATGGGAAGGGGTAGAAACCGAACTTATTGCAAGAGGTTTAGGACAGGATGCAGTAGAGAAAGTGAGGCCGATTTTGCTCTTTCGAGGCGGCACGGAGGAAAAAATAGCCCTGATCACACAATGTTTGGCCGGATCGGCAACGGGGATGGCCGGAATAGAAGAGTTGAAGACTCTTTTTGAATGGATTCGACAGGCCGGTATAGGGCAGGAGGTTGTACTGGATCTCTCGTTGGCACGAGGATTGAATTATTATACCGGAGCGATTTTTGAAGTCAAAGCCTTGGATTACGAAATGGGGAGTATTTGCGGAGGAGGACGTTACGATAATCTTACCGGTATCTTTGGCCTGCCCGGCATCTCCGGAGTCGGTATCTCTTTTGGCGCCGATCGGATTTACGACGTCTTGCTGGGCTTGGATAAATTCCCTGCATCCACAGCGCACGCGCCTAAAGTATTATTCATGAACCTTGGTCGGGAGGAGTCGGTGTTTGCCCTATCTATGCTCAAACAGTTACGATCTTCAGGCATTGCAGGAGAGCTTTATCCTGAGCAAGTTAAAATGAAAAAACAGTTTGATTATGCCGACAAGCGCGGCATTCCGTATGTGGCCATTATAGGAGAAGGAGAATTGAAGCAGGCTAAAGTATCGTTAAAAGAACTGAAACAGGGACAACAACAGATGCTGACTCCTGACGAATTGAAAAAATATTTGGAAAAAGAATGAATTATTCTTACCTTTGCCGCCCTATCGCGGAGTGGAGCAGTTGGTAGCTCGTTGGGCTCATAACCCAAAGGTCGCAGGTTCGAGTCCTGCCTCCGCTACTACTTAAAGAAAAAGCCCTGATTTGGGGCTTTTTTTGTTTGGTACAGCACCCATGTCGCTCTGTTTTATGCAAAAAAATTGTCACAGACCTTGCGTATTAAAAAAAATGAGTAAATTTGCGGAGTCAAATTGACAGCGTACCATAATAATGATTCCGAAAACCAAAAAACAAAAATAATGAAAAACAGAATTAAAGCACTCATTTTATGCTTTGTATGCATTTTCTCTGGTACCATGATGATAACCGGCTGTTCTCCCAAACCGCCTAAAGGGTCTCAGGTTGTTATTGTTGATAAAGAATTTACAGGGACGGGCTTCCTTATCTCCAGGGACGGCCTTTTTGTTACTTGTTACCATGTGATTGAAGGTGCCAAATCCATATATATTAACGGCCTCAATTCGAATCTTCATTTAGGGTATGCCGCAGAAGTGGAACTTGTTGATCCTCAAAATGATTTGGCCATACTCAGAATCAAAGATCCTGGTTATTGGCCCTATAATGAACCGGAATCTCCTTATTGGATCGCCAATGCTGCGAGTCCCTTTAAGACCACCTTTGGCGCCATCCCCTATGCGATCAATGCCTCCTTGGCAGCTGAGGGAGAAGAGTGTTTTACCATCGGTTTTCCTAAAGTTTACTATCAGGGAGAGGATCCAAAATTGACGAGTGGGGTTATCAGTTCGAGGACAGGTTTTGGCAGAATTGCCACGGTCTATCAAATATCAACGCCCATTCAGGGAGGCAATAGCGGTGGACCATTATTTGACAAATTTGGCAACGTAATAGGTATTGTTAATGCACAGTGGAACCCCAAGTTGATGGTAGATGATTATGACCGGGTAGTGATCGATAATTTTCAAAATGTCAATTATGCCGTCAAGAGTAGTATTCTGATGAGTTTAATCGAATCGTTGCCCAAAAAACTTGCGCTTCCCCAGGTCAAAACAGCTTCAGCTAAAGAGATGCCGCAATTTTTTACTCAATACCGCGATTTTATTGGTCTTGTTCACGTTCAGAAAAAAGGGGTAAAGCGCGTCAAATAAGCGTTCACCTTTTGTGGGGTGTTGATTGTTATACTCCCCATTGATATCCTCCATATTCCCGATTAGCCCCGCACAGAAAGAGCAATCTATCTATAAATGCATCAATCAACGAGGTGATATCTTGAGGACGATGATAGAACGGCGGAGAAGCCGGAGCAATTATGGCTCCTGATTGGGCCAAAAGGGTCATGTTGCGCAAATGAATCAGATTATAGGGAGATTCCCTGGGAACCAGCACCAAAGGACGTTTCTCCTTGAGTTGTACGTCGGCAGTTCTATTAATCAGGTTGTCGGAAAATCCTTGAGCGATTCGGGCTAAACAGCCCATGCTGCAGGGTAGTACCAGCATGGAGTCGGCCGGATTACTGCCCGAAGCAAAGGGGGCCGAAAAGTCGTCGCAATCCCAATAACGCCATTGGAGAGCCTGAGGCAGGGGTTTTGCACACTCATAATCCCAAATCTCCCGACCATTTTTAGTGAGGATAATCGACAGGTTGATCTCTGTTCGGTCGCATAATTTTTCAAGCAGACGCGCCGGATAGCAGGCCCCGCTGGATCCGGTTATGGCCAATACCAAATGAAAAGAGGAAGTGTTCATAAAGAGGAAATAAAACGTTCCCCAAACCAAATTTTAAAGATAGGATCCAAAAAATAAGGTTTATTGCGGACAAATATCAGGATCTCCTTTTTTTCCAATGCTGTGCGGATACGGGCCACATTGGCGGAGGAGTGAAGGTCGTACTTTTTCAGCACTTCGGCTGTACAAAACCGTTCGATACCGTCGGTTACTGCTTTGAGAAAACTGATCTGAGGCGAAGTAAGATCGTCGGTAATCAAACAAAAGCGATGATGGAGTATGTCTAACAACTCTTTGTGGGCTGACGAAAACATGGTTTCGTTCATGTATCCTTTGGTGTTGATAAAACAGATATGGGCAAAAAATTGGGTATAATAAGGATGTCCACCGGTAGTTCTGATCAGCGTTTCGGCCAAATCAGGGGGAATAACTCTTCCGGCTTTGTTGAACCCTTTAATGAGGTATTCTTTAAACAATTTTTCTTCTATGGGCGTGAGGGAGATATGTTCAAAGGTTTTTTTCAAAAGCTCTCTTGATCCGCTCAATTCCCTGATCGCATTTACTTTGGACGCCGTAATCAAATAGGTGGTCTGATTATGTTGTCTCCAGTTACTAAGGGCCTTGGTCATTAGTTTATGACCGTTTTCGAATCGACCAACATTTTGAAAATCATGTATATGTACAATCAATCTTTCTTGAAAATGGAGGCAAAGTTGCTCGGGAAAAGCCAGTAATTCCTCGATTTGATCATCGGAGTCTATGGGATTAAAGCTAAGTCGTATATCGTTCACATTACCTTCGTTTACGTATACGGAAGGGGCATTCAGGGGAAGAAAGTGGGTGCAAAGTTCCCTCCATTCATCCAAAGTATTTACAAAACTTCCGGCAGCCTGTTTGGCCAAAAAACAAAGAAGATCGGGCCAATTATGTAGGTTGAAGAGTGGAATCCTGCATATTTTGGTGGGCGCTTCAGGTTTTTGTAACTGGATAAATACCTGATTGATGAGGGATTGTTTTCCCGAAAAAGGCGGTTCCACAATCATAGTGTGCACTCCTTTTTGCAGGTTGGCGCTTAGCCAGTCGATCTCTTGTCGTCGGCCTAAAAACTCTTCGCCGTTTAGGGGGCGGGTATAGATAAAGGGTGAATCCACGTGAATATTTTTTGCAAAGTTATAAATGTTTTCTATCTTTGCAGCCCCAAAAAAGAGAAGATTGTTAAGCCCTTATAAGAGCTGCTTTTAGGCAGACGCTTGCAGTCGAAACAAAAATAAAAATTTATATGTACGCAATTGTAGACATTGCAGGACAGCAATTTAAAGTTCAACAGGGAAAGAACATTTTTGTACACCGCCTTCAGGCAGAAGAGGGTAGCTCCATATCTTTAGACAAGGTGCTGCTTACCGATCACGAGCAGGAAGTGCAGGTAGGAGCTCCATATATCCGTGGAGCTGTGGTAAAAGCCACCATACTCGAACATCTGAAAGGCGAAAAGGTGATTGTGTTTAAGAAAAAACGCCGTAAAGGGTATCATAAAAAGAATGGACATCGTCAATATCTGACCAAGATTCATATTGACGATGTGGTTTGTGAAAATAAAGAAAAATTAGATAGTTATGGCTCATAAAAAAGGTGTCGGCAGTTCTAAAAACGGCCGCGAATCACATAGTAAACGTCTGGGTGTTAAGCTATTTGGAGGTCAAGTTGCCAAAGCCGGAAACATTTTAGTTCGCCAGCGCGGTACGGTACACTGTGCGGGCGAAAACGTAGGCATGGGGCGGGACCACACCCTTTATGCCCTGATTGACGGAGTGGTGTTTTTCCGTAAAAAAGCAGACAACAAATCTTTTATATCGGTACAGCCTTTTGCTAAACAGGCCCAGGCGTAAATGCTGACCTTAAAAGTAATCCGCGAACAAACCAGGGAGGTGGCAGTAAGACTGTCCGTCAAGCATTTTGATGCGGAAGTCTTGCTGGGCGCCATTATTGATTTAGACGACAAACGCCGTGCTCTGCAAACGGCCAAAGATAACGTGTTGGCTGAGCAGAATGTTGCCGTTAAGCATATTGGTTTGCTCATGCAGCAGGGAAAGCGAGATGAAGCAGAGGCAGCCAAGCAAGCCACCTTAGCAGGAAAGGAAAAGGTTAAAGGCTGGGAAACCGAATGGCAGACCTTAACTACTGAACTGAACAATGCCTTAGTACAACTCCCCAATTTGCCTTCACCATTGGTACCTGTGGGAGTTAGCGCCGCAGATAATGTGGTGGTTAGAGAAGGAGGCACTATTCCCCATCCGGATCCTGCCCTTCCACACTGGGACTTGGCGGCCCAATACGGCATTATTGATTTTGATTTGGGGGTAAAAGTTACCGGAGCCGGATTTCCGGTCTATAAGGGAAAGGGCGCTCGCCTGCAAAGGGCTTTGATTTCTTATTTCTTAGATTACAATACAGCCGCCGGTTACACAGAAATTGAGCCTCCTCTGATGGTCAACGAAACTTCCGGTTTTGGTACCGGACAACTCCCTGATAAGAGTGAGCAAATGTATTATGTGGGTTTGGATAATTTTTATCTGATTCCCACGGCAGAAGTTCCGGTTACCAATATATACCGAGATGTTATACTGGATCCTAAGGATTTGCCGGTTATGTTAACGGCCTATACCCCCTGTTTCCGTCGGGAGGCAGGCTCTTACGGTAAGGATGTTCGGGGTCTAAATCGTTTGCATCAATTTGACAAGGTAGAAATTGTACAGTTGCGTATGCCGGAGGATTCTTACCGTGCTTTGGACGAAATGGTGGTTCATGTAGAAGCGTTGATTCAATCTTTAGGGTTACCGTACCGAATATTGAAACTTTGTGGAGGGGACATGAGTTTTACCTCGGCCCTTACTTATGATTTTGAAGTATATTCAGCCGCTCAAGGGCGCTGGTTGGAAGTCAGTTCGGTATCCAATTTTGAATCTTTTCAGGCCAACCGGCTCAAATTGCGGTACCGAGATGAAAAACAGAAAACGCAACTCTTGCATACCCTTAACGGCAGTTCTTTGGCTTTGCCCAGGATCGTGGCCGCCCTCCTCGAAAACAATCAGGATGCCCGAGGCATTGTGATTCCGGAGGTCTTGCGTTCCTATACAGGCTTCGAAAGAATAGATTAACATGAGGGAGCCGAGAATCATCTTAGGCATCGACCCCGGCACCAATTTGATGGGATGGGCCGTGTTGTCCGTAGAAAAAAAAATAGTAAAGCCTTTGGAAATAGGAGTATTGGAATTGAATAAAATCAAAGACCCATACCTGAAGCTCCAGCGAATTTTTGAAGAAGTTTGTGGATTGGTTGCCAATTATCAGCCTCAGGAATTGGCTATTGAAGCACCTTTTTACGGTAAAAACGTACAGTCTATGCTCAAATTGGGCAGGGCGCAAGGAGTGGCTATTGCGGCGGCATTAGTACATAAGATGGCGGTATATGAATATGCTCCCCGAAAAGTAAAACTTGCGATTACCGGCAGGGGGGCTGCGTCTAAAGAGCAGGTCGCCACCATGTTGCATAAAACGCTCGTTATGACTAATGTTCCGGTGAAATGGGATGCAACGGATGCCCTTGCGGTAGCGGTTTGCCACTATTACCAAACACAATTTCCGATGCAAGAGAACCCCCTTTCCTGTAAAAGCTGGGAGTCCTTTTTAGCGCAACACCCCGAGCGTAGGGGTTGAGGATTATTAAACTTTAAGGCCCCAAATGGGTCAAAAAGGAAATCAAAAAATGCATGAAAAGAAAATTGTTCCTTGGGCGCTTGGTGTGTCTGATGCTTATGTTGAGCTGCGTATTGGCCCGTGCCCAGTCCTACTCATTGCGGGCATCGATTGTGGACAGTCTGAGTAGCGAACCGCTTCAATTTGTTACGGTTGCTGTGTACGAAGCCGGATCCGGCACACCCAATAAATTTGCCGTTTCCAATAAAGAAGGTCATATCGAAATTTTGGGTATTTCCGGAGGGAAGCATCTGATAAAGATCGATATGATGGGCTATACCTCCCAAACTTTCGAGGTAAGCTTTTCCGCAGGCAGCCAGGTGGTGGACTTGGGAAAGGTCTTGATGAAAGAAGATGTAAATATGCTTGATGCAGCGGTGGTGACGGCACGCGGAAACCCGATTGTGGTCAAAAAGGATACCATTACCTATAACGCCTCTGCGTTTAAAACCTCCGACAACGATATGTTGGAAGATTTGCTAAAAAAACTCCCCGGCGTTGAGGTCGATTCCGACGGTAAAATTACTATTAACGGCAAGGAGATAACCAAGGTTATGATAGATGGAAAGACTTTTTTTACCGATGATCCTTCCATTGCCACCAAAAACCTTCCCGCCAATATTGTAGATCGGGTAAATGTAGTTAACCGCAGGTCGGATCAGGCTCGGTTCACGGGTATTGACGACGGAAACGAAGAAACAGTACTCGATTTAAGTATACGTCCGGGGATGATGAACGGCTGGTTCGGCAACCTCAGCGCAGGATACGGAACCACTGATCGCTACCAGGCCAATGGAATGGTAGGTCGATTTGAAAACACCAATCAGATGGCCTTTATCGGCAACCTTAACAACACCAATAACCGAGGTTTTTTTGACGCGATGAGCAGTTCCATGCAGGGAATGCGTATGGGAGGCGGTGGAGGATCGGGCGGTGGTCCGGGTGGCGGAGGAGGCGTACGCTTTGGGGGCAATACCATGAGTTTTGGGGGGAACGGATTGACTACTTCGTGGAATGCAGGTACCAATATGAATACCGAATTACTCAATAAGAAATTAAAAATTGGCGGCAACTATTTTTACGGAGGTACCGAAACAAAAAGGGCCAGCAATACCGATCGCCAGAATTTTTTGCCCGACAGCACTTTCTTTTACCGTTCAGTCTCCTCATCGACCATGCGTACCGAATCGCACAGGGTTGGGATGGAACTTGACTATACCCTCAACGATCAAAATTCTATTTTGTTCAGACCCAACGCTACTCTTGGGTCGGGCACTACCGGCGAGGAGAGTACCTACAGCTCAACCGGATTTCTGGGAACCAAAATTAACGATGGATGGAGCCAGTCGTCGGGAAGCAGCGAGATGCGTGAAACGGGTGGGGAAGTATTGTTGCGTCATCGTTTTAGCAAGCCCGGGAATACACTTTCGCTCAGCGTAAATTATACTCTTTCTCAGACAACCATGGACGGATACAACAAATCCGAGACTCATCTGTACGGCGAACGGGAGCGGATAGATTCGGTAAATCAACATTACCTCCAGGACAACAAAAATTATGCGGTAACGGGAAGACTCTCCTATACCCAGCCCCTTGGAGGCAATTACTTTTTGGAAATTGCCTACCGATACCGGTACGACCAGAAAAATTCGGACAAAGAGAGTTTTAACTACAATAATGATTCTCAACAATATGATTTAAAGGATATTGATTATTCGAATGTCCTCAAAAATACCACTATAGAACAGCAAGCCGAACTTAACTTGAGGAACAATCAGGAAAAGTACAGCTATACGGTAGGATTCTCTGCGATGCCTTCCTACATCCACAGCATTGGAGAGACCGGAGGAGTGGAACGCGATTTTGCCAAACACCGCTTTAATTTTGCCCCGACCCTTGATTTCAGGTACAATTTTGCCCAAAATTCCAATCTGCGGATACAGTACAGCGGACGAACCAATCAACCCTCGTTAAACCAGCTTCAACCTGTCAAGGACAATTCCAATCCCCTCCGCATTCAGGAAGGTAATTTGGATTTGACGCCGGAATTTGCCAACAGGTTATCGGTCGAGTACAGAAACACCAATATGAGCACTTTTAGAACTTTTTCTCTTCGTTCTGACATTAACTACACGTTAAACAGAATCATCAGTAAAAGCGAATATATAGATGGAGTGCAATATATTATGCCCGTTAACGAAGGTGCCTACTTTAGTGGTAACCTCAATTATTTCTACAATACCCCTATTGCCCGATCCAAATTCTACGTCATGTCCAACGGCGGGGTCAGAACTTCCTCGGGAGACAGTTATTCCAATGGCGTTAAGAATCACACTACCAATCTTGGCCTAAATGAGATGTTACGTTTCAACTATAGGGGCCTAAAATTGGATGTGGGTATTTCGGGCAGCGCCAACTACTCCAAAGCATGGTATACGATTGATCAAAACGGCGTAAACAACACGTGGAATAA